>CAZHFS010000026.1:0-16618 GCA_964531885.1 uncultured Propionivibrio sp. | reverse complement strand
CGCGACTCGCACTCTTCCTCATAGGTCGAGTACATGTAGGCGGTGCTCGTCGCAAATTCCGCGGCACAGGTATCGACTCGCTTGTAAACCGGGCGGATGCCAAGCAGGTGACGACGGGCGCGCACCTGCGCTTCGGTGGTATGCAACAGCTTGGCAAGGCGGCGGTCGGAGAAGCCCTTGCGCTTCAATTCGCGCAAGGTCGGCGCATTCAGGTCGTTGAGCGCCATGTCGTCGAGCAACATCTCCAGACGCACAATATCTTCAATCTGCGCCAGGAACCACGGATCGATGTGCGTTAGCTGGTGGACTTCGTCAAGGGTAAAGCCGTTCTCGAAGGCATCTCCAACGTACCAGATGCGCTCAGGCCCAGGCTCACCGAGTTCGCGCTCGAGCTCTTCGCGGTCGGTGGTACGCTGATTCATCCCATCGACGCCGACTTCCAGGCCGCGCAAAGCTTTCTGGAAAGACTCCTGGAAAGTACGGCCGATGGCCATCACTTCGCCGACCGATTTCATCTGTGTGGTCAGGCGCGAATCCGCCGTCGGGAATTTCTCGAAGGCAAAACGCGGCACCTTGGTCACCACGTAGTCGATCGACGGCTCAAAAGACGCAGGCGTCTTGCCGCCAGTGATCTCGTTGGCCAGCTCGTCGAGCGTATAACCAACGGCCAGCTTGGCCGCCACCTTGGCGATCGGGAAACCAGTGGCCTTCGAGGCCAACGCGGACGAACGCGAAACGCGCGGATTCATCTCGATGACGATCATCCGCCCGTCTTTGGGGTTGATTGAGAACTGAACGTTCGAACCACCGGTATCGACGCCGATCTCCCGCAGCACGGCGATCGATGCGTCACGCATGATCTGGTATTCCTTGTCGGTCAGCGTTTGTGCCGGCGCGACAGTGATCGAATCGCCAGTATGCACGCCCATCGGATCAAGGTTCTCGATCGAACAGACGATGATGCAGTTGTCCTTGCGGTCACGCACCACCTCCATCTCGAATTCTTTCCAGCCGATCAAGGACTCTTCGATCAGGAGTTCGCTGGTCGGCGAGGCCTCTAGGCCGCGCTTGCAGATTTCGACAAATTCTTCCTGGTTATAGGCAATGCCGCCGCCCGACCCGCCCATGGTGAAGGACGGACGGATGATCACCGGGAAGCCGATCATCGCCTGGACCTGCTGCGCCTCTTCCATCGAGTGCGCCACGGCAGAGCGTGCTGAACCAAGGCCGATCTTGGTCATTGCAGACTTGAATTTCTGGCGATCTTCGGCCTTGTCGATCGCTTCCTCGGAGGCACCGATCATCTCCACGCCATGCTTGGCCAGCACCCCGTGATGGGCGAGATCAAGCGCGCAGTTCAGCGCGGTCTGCCCACCCATGGTGGGCAGCAATGCGTCCGGCTTTTCCTTCTCGATGATTTTTTCGACGACCTGCCAGTTGATGGGCTCGATGTAGGTCACATCGGCCATCTCCGGGTCGGTCATGATCGTCGCCGGATTGGAATTGACCAGAATGACGCGAAAGCCTTCCTCGCGCAGGGCCTTGCACGCCTGTGCACCGGAATAGTCGAACTCACAGGCCTGGCCGATGACGATCGGACCGGCACCAATGATAAGGATACTCTTGATATCTGTACGCTTCGGCATGAATTACTTACTCCCGGCCTTCTTGGCTTGCATCAGCTGGATAAATCGATCAAACAGGTAGGCCACGTCGTTCGGCCCCGGGCTCGCCTCCGGATGCCCCTGGAAGGAAAATGCAGGCACATCAGTACGGGCGATGCCTTGCAGGGAGCCATCAAACAGGGAAACGTGGGTCGCCCGCAAGTTTGACGGCAAGGTTGCCGGATCGACTGCAAAACCATGGTTCTGGCTGGTAATCAGCACCTGCTCGGTATCAAGATCCTTGACCGGATGGTTGGCGCCGTGATGGCCGAACTTCATCTTTAGCGTTTTGGCCCCCGAAGCGAGCGCCAGCAACTGGTGGCCAAGACAGATGCCGTAGGTCGGCACGCCGGCCGCCAGAATCTCGCGGATGGCGGTAATCGCATAATCACACGGCTCGGGATCGCCCGGCCCGTTAGAAAGGAAGACGCCATCCGGATTGAGCTTGAGCACCTCGGCCGCTGGTGTCTGCGCCGGCACGACAGTGACCTTGCAGCCGCGCGCGGCGAGCATGCGCAGGATGTTGCGTTTGACGCCAAAATCGTAGGCCACCACGTGGTACTCGCCCTCCGGTGCAGCAACATAGCCTTTGAGTGTCCACTCCCCTTCGCTCCAGGCATACGATGCGGTTGCCGAGACGACTTTAGCCAGATCCATGCCGGCCAACCCCGGGAAGGCGCGCGCCTCAGCCACTGCGGCGGCCTCGTCGATATTGCCCGCCATGATGCAGCCGGCCTGAGCGCCCTTCTCGCGCAGTATGCGCGTCAGCTTGCGGGTGTCGATGCCGGCAATGGCCACGACGCCATGCTTTTGGAGATAGTCGGTCAGCGTATCCTGCAGGCGCCAGCTTTCAGCACGCAAGGGCAAATCACGAATAACCAGGCCGGCGGCAAAATTGGCGCGCGACTCGAAATCCTCGGCATTGCAGCCTACGTTGCCGATATGCGGATAGGTCAGGGTAACGATCTGTCGGCAGTAGGAAGGATCCGTCAGGATTTCCTGGTAGCCGGTCATGGCCGTATTGAAGACCACCTCGCCACAGGTGGTGCCGGTCGCGCCGATCGAGAAACCCCTGAACAGGGTACCATCAGCAAGCGCGAGAATCGCGGGCGGAAAAGAGGGTAACAACGACACGTAGAACTCCTGATCCGTAGCTTGGATACACAAAAGCGGAGCCGGCTCAATCCAACCCCGCTTGAATAAGTCAAACCTTTTGATTATATTTGTTTTTTAACAAAAAAACAAGATCAACTCAGTTTGCCACGCCCCTGACAGGAGGCGTCCTCGTTAGTAACGTGATCACGAAATCCGTTCATTCTGGACAAACCGTTCCATCTCGGGCTTGAGTTGATCAAGCGCAATCAACAGTTCTTCGGCCCGCCTCTGAACAAGCGGCCAACCTACCACGTCCTCTGCCTTTGCAGCCTCTTCCAGTTTGAGGGCCAAACGCCGCGCCTTGTCCGCATGAAAAATGGCCAGCAGGCTCTTTAGCGTATGCGCATCAATACTCAAGGCCGCGGCATCCCGCTGCCCGAGGCTTTCCTGGACACGACCAACATGCTGCCCCCACTCCCCCAGTAACATCTTGGCCATCGTAAGCAACAAACCCAACTCACCGAGATCCTCGACCGCCGCGGCAAGATCAAGATTCGTTTCCATACTCGAAGTCAGCGCAGCTGACCGCACCGCAAGAGACTCTTCCGAATCACCACCTCTGTATTCCATGAAGCGCACCATCACCGCGTCGAGTTCCTGCGGACGAATCGGCTTGGCGATGTAATCATCCATCCCTGCACGCAAACAAAGATCCCGATCTCCAGGCATGGCATTGGCAGTCATAGCCACAATATACACAGGGCGAAATTCCTCGGAAACGACCCAACTGCGCCGCATTTCACGCGAGCGGATGGATTCAGTCGCCTCCAGCCCGTCCATCACAGGCATCTGCATATCCATGAAAACGATATCAAACTGATATTGCTCGAAAAGATCGACGGCTTCGGCGCCATCATTGGCCAGCGTAATCGCTAAACCGCGCTTGCTCAACAGTCGCTCTGCCAACTCCTGATTAACGGGATTGTCTTCAACAAGGAGAGCACGGATCCGCGCCCCCCCCGACTGGGAACGCTGAGCCTCGACATCGAAGGGATCAAGCATTAATCCACTATCAACTTCGGAACCGAACACCAATCTCAACGCGGCAAAAATATCTTCAGGGGCTACCGGTTTAACCAGATGAGCGCCGACCCCCAACTCGCGCAGACGCGGCAAAAGTGTTCGCTGCTGCTCGCCATCCAGCAGCATCATCACATTGGCCACTCCGATCGCCCCCGAGGAAGAAGCGGCAAGGAACTCCACCAGTTCGGCACCACCGGGGGGGGGCATATTTCCATCGACTACCACAAGGTCAAATGCAAACCCACTGGCACGGCTTTTCTCGAGCAAGACACGTGCCTCCAGTGCATCCGCCAGATGACGAACCTCAGCACCAGTCGCCTGCAAGCCCCCTGCCAGCTGAGTAGCGAGACGCTGATGAGCCGTCAGCAGCAGCACGCGCTTACTGGCTAGCCTCGGCGGCCAGACAACATCCTCACGACCATCGTCCTGTCCGACACGGACGGTGAACTGGAAAGACGCCCCCTGCCCTTCGGCACTCTCGACCCAGATGCGCCCTCCCATCAATTCAACAAGATGGCTGCAAATGGCCAAACCCAGCCCTGTCCCGCCATATTTACGAGTCGTCGAATCATCCGCCTGGGAAAATGCGTCAAAAATCGCCTGCTGCCGATGCACAGGAATACCAATTCCGCTATCTCGCACCTGCAACCGCAACGTAACACCGGCATCAGTGGAAGATTCCAACTCGACACACACCTCAATTTCACCGTGCTCGGTGAATTTGACCGCATTAGCGACCAGATTGACGATAACCTGCCGCAAACGGGTCGGATCACCGATCACCCGCGAAGGCAAATTTTCGCCGAGCGAGACCAGAACCTCGATCCCTTTACGCTGCGCAGAAATCGCCTGCACCCGTACGGATTCGAAGACGACCTGCGCCAAATTGAAGGAAATTTGCTCGATCGAGAGTTTTCCGGCCTCAACTTTGGAAAAATCGAGAATGTCGTTAACAATCGCCAGAAGGGATTCGGCCGACGATTTGACCGTGCGCAGATAGTGGCGCTGCTCAGCATCGAGCTGAGTGTCCAGCGCCAACTCGGTCATCCCAAGAATGCCATTCATCGGCGTCCGGATTTCATGACTCATATTGGCCAAAAAGGCACTGCGCGAGCGACTGGCCGCTTCGGCCGCCGCTTTGGCCGCCAGGGCATCGGACTCCGATTTGCGAAACGCTGAAATGTCACGCTGCAAGACAAGAACACGTGCCGCCGCCCCAGCGACATCACGGGCAACCACAGCCCCCTTGACCAGCAACCAGGTCCAGTCGCCTTGCCGGGTGCGCAACCGGCATTCGGCCTGAAACGAAGCGGTCTGCCCCTCAACATGGGCGGCAAGTGCCGCATCGAGACGCTGCAGATCTTCGGACACGACCAAGGACCGCCAAGCTTCCAGCGTATCAGCAAGGTCCGCGTCTGCGTACCCAAGCAGGCTTTTCCAGTGTTTACCGGAATCAATGCGACCTGTGGAAAGATTCCAATCCGCGAAAGCATCCCCGGACAGTTCGGTCTGCACCCGCTGAACCAGCGCAAACTGGGCTAGCAGGCCGTCTGCCACGCCTTGCAGCCGGCGCACCCCATCAACGAGTACCGGATGGGACGGAGCAGCCTCACTGAGAAGGCGCTCAAGCTGAGCCTCCCCGTCCACGCCAAAAATTCCTCGCAGGCGCGCCGCCAGCAGCGTGGATTTCATCGCTGTCATACGCTCAATGAGGCTCAGTGAGCGTCAGCCACAAACTCAGCGCAGGCCGAGCACATCCTGCATATCAAACAGCCCCTGCCCCTTGCCTGCCAGGAAGCGTGCCGCTCGCAAACTCCCCAGAGCGTATGGCATGCGACTGCCTGCCTTGTGGCTGATCTCGACGCGCTCACCGGTACCACAGTACATGACAGTGTGATCACCGACGACATCCCCTCCGCGAACGGTTGCAAACCCAATGGTCGATGGATCACGCTCACCGGTGACGCCTTCGCGGCCATAGATCGCACATTGTTTGAGGTCGCGTCCGAGCGCCTGAGCCACCACCTCGCCCATGCGCAAGGCAGTCCCTGACGGCGCATCGATTTTGTGACGATGGTGGGCCTCGACGATCTCGATATCGTAGCCCTCACTCATGATACGGGAGGCCATATCGAGCAATTTGAAGACCACGTTGACACCTACACTCATGTTCGGTGCAAAAACGACCGGGATCTCCTTAGCCGCTTCAGCGATCGCCTGCTTGCCTTCTGCCTCAAAGCCAGTCGTACCGATCACCATGCCAACTTTCAAGCGCCGGCATAGCGCCAAGTGGTGCAACGTACCCTCTGGGCGCGTGAAATCGATCAAACAGTCCGCCAGAGCAATCCCTGCCTCCACATCCGAGGTGACGATGACCCCACAAGGCTGACCGACCAGTTCACCTGCATCCTTGCCAATCGCCGGCGTACCGGCTTGATCGATAGCAGCAACCAGCCGCACCCCTGAATCTTTCAGGGCCGACTCAATAATCATCCGCCCCATGCGTCCGCTGGCGCCTACGACTGCAATTTTGATCGCATCACTCATTTTCAGAATCCCACTTTTTCCATCATTCTGGAGAAAAACCCTTTTTCTTCAAGCGGCGGCACCGTGCCATCGCCGGATATCGAACCGAGATCGATCTCACTCATCCGGCTCTCCGTCGCCTTGGCGCTATCCTCTGCGCTCGCCCCTGTCACGTCGCCGGCAACACGAACGAGTCGATGATTGGCATCAAAGAAGGTTGAAAACTTGCGCATCTCGACAACACCGGTGCTGCCTTTTTTATAGGTATAGACGTAGTCCCAGCGATTGGCATGGAACATGTCCTGCAACATGGGCGTACCAAGAATAAAACGAACCTGATCCTTGGTAAGCCCCGGACGAAGCTGTGACACCATATCCTGGGTCAGAACATTGCCCTGCTGTACGTCGATCTTGTACTCGTTTAGGATGCGCGGATAAGACGAGCAAGCGGCCAACAACAAGGACAGGAGGACTGCACTGATCAATCGGGAGAAAGTCATGCCTGTGGTACCAATCGTTAAAAAGTCCGGCAATTTAAAAGCTCTGAAGACCGATCAGATGAACGGATTCGAGTATTCCGGGTCGTAATGACGGTATATCATAACCGAAAAGTCTCACCTTCCTTAGCCTAAGCAACCATGAGCCGATCCAGTGAACTCAAGAGTATGGGTCTCAAAGCGACCCTGCCGCGCCTTAGAATTCTCGAACTTTTCGAAAAGGCCAAAGTACGCCACCTCAGCGCGGACGATGTTTACCGGCAATTGCTGAGCGACAACATCGACGTCGGCTTGGCGACGGTCTATCGTGTCCTGACCCAATTCGAGGAAGCCGGTATCCTTGAGCGCCATCATTTCGAAACTGGCAAATCCGTTTTTGAGCTCAAGGCCGGCCAGCATCATGACCATCTTGTTTGCGTCAACTGCGGGCGAGTCGAAGAATTCATCGACGAAGAAATCGAACGCCGGCAAAAACGCATTGCGAAGGAACGCGGGTTCGTCATCCAGGAGCACGCGCTGTACCTCTATGCCGAGTGCAACAAGCCTGGATGCCAGAATCGCAAAGAAGCGGAAAAGCAGGATTACCAGAAGGACGACAGCGGCGGAGTGTAAGCCCCCTTTATGCAGACACAAAGGGCTCAGAACGTCTAGATAAAATGGTCAATGCTCTCACCCTGGCGTCGGAACTCGCTCGCAGGAAGGCCGTTTTCACCGTATAACCGGGACAGCGACCCACTGCGCCCTTGGCTAGCTTGTTCGGACAGTGCGGACGCCAATTCGCTCCGCGCCTTGTTTTCCAGCCTTGCGGCCCCCGCCGCAACTGCATGATCTTGCGGCGAAGGATCAACCGGCGCCAGTGCCGTCGCGCGAATATGTTGGGCCTTGGGTATTGTTTCCTGCGGCGTGCGCGCGGCGGAAACGTCGATTGAAACCTCACCGGACACCGCATACCGCTTACGATCAGGACCGATCGCATAACTGAAACTCGCCCCGCCACGCACAAGATCTCCGCCAACCGCCAAGTGAGCAGCCTCATGGGCGCGAACAGCACGGTCGGTTTCGCGCAGACGCGCAACAAGCTGCTGCTGGGCTGGACTGAGCTCGGTTTTCGATAACGAAGCTCCCCTGTCCCCAACCGAACTTGAATTGGACCGGGGCTGGAAAGAAAAGCGCGCCAGACGGGAAAAGCCAAGGTCACCCCCTCCGGCCGCAACACCACGCTCAATCATCGGCCCTGCACTTTAAGAAACGGGAGACCTCTTACAGGTTAGCTCCCGTCGCACTGTAAATCCAGCCGACACCCAGCAAAAACATCAACCTGGATTGAGCATCTCGCGTGCGTGTTGTCGCGTAATAGCGGTGATCTCGACTCCGCCCAGCATACGCGCCAGTTCTTCGACCCGCGCTTCGGCATCGAGCGTTGCAACCTGGCTTTTCAGGACGCCATTCTCGACCCCTTTACTCACCTGCCACTGCCAGTCGGCGCGTGCCGCCACTTGCGGCAAATGGGTCACGCAGAGTACCTGCCGTTCACGCCCAAGCTCCCGCAGGAGACGGCCAACGACTTCAGCCACCCCGCCACCGATGCCGACATCGACCTCATCGAAAATCAGGGTCGGAACACTCGCCGCCTGGCTGGTAACCACTTGAATCGCCAGACTGATCCGCGAAAGCTCACCTCCCGAGGCCACTTTGGCGAGGGGCCGTGCAGGCCCGTTACCCGCCCCGGCAATCCGGAAGTCGACGACTTCCAGACCATGAATCGTGCCATCTTCATGCGGCACGAGGGCTACTTCAAAGACCCCGCCCGCCAGCGCCAATTGCTGCATGACACGGCTGACATCGGCGCCCAGATTTTTCGCCGCCATCGCCCGCCGCTTCGACAATTTCCCGGCGAGTTGCTCGTATTGCCGGCGCGCCGCCTCGCACTTGCCCCGTATCGCCGCGATGTCTGCCTGTTCTCCAAGCGCGGCCAGACGCGCCTTCCAGCCAACCAGAACCCCGGGCAGCGCCTCGGGGGTCGTCCGGTACTTGCGTGCACAGCCCAGCACGGCATCAATGCGCTTTTCCACTTCGCCCAGACGTTGCGGATCAAGTTCGACACGGTCAGCATAGCGCCGCAAAGCAGAAACCGCCTCGGCAAGCTCAGCCTGAGCGGATCGCAACCCCCTTCCGATCTCGGCCAATGCAGGGTCATATTCGATCAGATCATCGAGCCGTTTAACCACGCCATCGAGCACCCCGACACACGCCGTTTCATCCTCGGAAAGAGCGCCCAAAGCAAAGCGCGCCCCGTCAGCAAGCCCTGCCGCATGCGCAAGCCGCTTGTGCTCACCGTTAAGCTCGTCCCATTCCTCGGCGGCAAAGGCCAAGGCATCGACTTCGCTAACCTGCCACGCCAAGCGCTCACGCTCTTCCGCCAGGGCTTCCGCCCCCCCTTCCGCTTCAACGAGCAGTTTGGCTGCAGCCTTCCAGGCGCGCCACGAATCGGCAACCTCAGTCGCCTGCGCCACCAGCCCGGCATGGGCATCCAGCAACTGACGCTGGGCCTCGGCACGCAGCAAGGACTGGTGCGCATGCTGGCCATGAATATCCACCAGTGTCTCGGCCACATCCCGAAGCTGCTGCACGGTCACCGGAGCACCATTGATATAAGCCCGTGAGCGGCCTCCGGCGTCAAGCACACGACGCAAGACGAGCTCATCTTCCGCTTCGAGATCCTGAGCGCGCAGCCACTCGGTAGCAGCAGGCGCACCCGTCAGGTCAAAACTCACGCCCACTTCGGCACGCTCACAGCCATTACGCACGAGACCAGCGTCTGCCCGTTCGCCAAGAACGAAGGAGAGGGCATCGACGAGAATGGACTTTCCGGCCCCCGTCTCGCCGGTTAGCGCTCCGAATCCCGTCGAAAATTCGAGTTCAAGTCGATCAACGAGGACGAAATCGCGGATGGTCAGGCGGGACAGCATATCGGTCAGCTCGGAACGAAAAGAAATCAGTGGGGTACGGGCTGCTCACTCCAGTGCAGCTTCTTGCGCAACATGGCGAAGTAGCTGTGCCCCGGGGGATGAAGCAAACAGATCGAATGCGAGGAACGACGGATACGGACAAGGTCATCGGGTTTCAAATCGACCGTCACTTGCCCGTCGAAGTGCACACGCGAATCAGTTGCCCGGACAATGCGTACACCAATCTCGTTGCGATCACCCACCAGAATCGGCCGGTTGGTCAGCGAATGCGGACACAGCGGCACAAGTGCGATACCGGAAACCGCAGGATGCAGAATCGGTCCGTTGGCTGACAAGGCATACGCGGTTGAACCTGTTGGCGTGGCGGCGATCAGCCCATCGGAACGCAGGTTGTAGATGAATTCGCCGTCAATGAACAACTCAAATTCAATCAAGCGACCGATTGCCCCCTTATCGACAACCACGTCGTTCAGTGCCAGATTCGAGGCGATGCGTACGCCACCGCGCAAAATATCGGCATCAAGCAGCATGCGCTCTTCAGGCGTAAATTTCCCGGCCAACAGTTCATCGATACACGTCAGCATATCGTCGCGAGCAATATCGGTCATGAACCCTAAGCGACCTTGATTGACTCCGACCAACGGAACGCCGAAACACGCCAACTGGCGTGCGGCATTGAGCATCGTACCGTCGCCGCCGATCACGATGGCCATGTCGGCGCGCTCACCGATCATCTGGAAATCGCAAAAATCCCAGGCGCACAAATCATCTGAGGAAGTCGAATTCTTGGCGGTCACCGTCTCGACAATGACCGTTACTCCCCGCTCCGACAGTGCGCGCGCCATCAAAACGAGCGACTCAGCGATATCGTGGCTGCGGTATTTGCCGATCAACGCAATCGTACGCGGACTGACCGACTGTTTATGGTTCTTGGAGATCATCCCGAAATTAAACCACAATTCCCCAGCAACTCAGCGATCGGAGCACGTCAGGAAGCAAACTGTACGCCCTGCGTAAGCAGGATTGCCACAAACGGCCCGCGCAAGTAACGTACAATTGCCCAGCCTGTCCGGCCTTTGTAGAATCCTGACCATGCTCGACGAACGCGCCAAAACCCTTCTCAAGACCCTGATCGAACGGTACATCGCCGACGGCCAACCCGTCGGCTCGCGCGCCCTCTCCAAGTATTCGGGACTCGACCTGTCGGCGGCCACGGTACGCAACGTCATGGCCGACCTTGAAGACCTCGGCCTAATTGCCAGTCCGCACACCTCGGCCGGACGCATCCCAACGCCTCGCGGTTACCGCCTCTTCGTCGATTCACTGCTCACCGTGCAGCCGCTCGAAAACGAGCGAATCAATGCCATGGCTGGCCAGCTCCAACCGCGGCAGACGCAGCAACTCATCAGCAACGCCTCACACCTCGTCTCCGAACTCACGCATTTTGCCGGCATCGTGCTGACCCCGCGCCGGGCTACGCCAAAAATTCGCCATATGGAGTTCGTCAGCCTGTCCGAGAAGCGCATCCTGCTCATTCTCGTCACCACCGACGGAGACGTGCAGAACCGCATCCTGTTTACCGAACGTGCCTACTCGGCAGCAGAACTTGTCGTCGCCACCAACTACCTCAACCAGTATTTCGCCGGCCACGATTTCGAACACATCCGTACCCGCGTCAAGGACGAACTGCTCCGCCTGCGCACCGACCTGCACGACCTGATGGCCGCCGCGCTCGTCGCTGGCGACGAAGCATTGCGCGATGCCAGCGACGACTACGTCATCTCCGGCGAGCGCAACCTGCTCGAAGTCGAAGAGCTGTCGTCGAACATGAAACGCCTGCGGGAACTCTTCGACCTCTTCGAACAACGCACTGCGCTGATGCAATTGCTCGACATCTCGCAGCGAGCCGACGGTATCCAGATCTTCATCGGCGGCGAATCGGGCCTCGCCCCGCTCGACGAATGCAGCGTCGTTGCTGCACCTTACGAAGTCGACGGTCAGGTCGTCGGATCGGTCGGCGTCATCGGCCCGACGCGCATGGCCTACGAGCGCGTCATCCCGATTATCGACATCACCGCCCGCCTGCTCTCCTCGGCACTTACCCAGCGCAGCTAAGGCCACCCATGCCGCGTTATGCCCCCGAACCGCAACCCGTTCCCGGACTCCCGCAAAAAACCGGCGTGGTACTGATCAACCTGGGCACCCCGGATGCCCCGACCCCGGCAGCGGTTCGCCGTTATCTCAAGGAATTCCTCTCCGATCCACGCGTGGTCGAGATCCCCCGCTTCGTCTGGTGGCCGATTCTCAACGGCGTCATCCTCAACACCCGCCCGGCCAAGTCAGCCGCCAAGTACGCCGCCATCTGGCTCCCTGAAGGCTCTCCCCTCAAGGTCTACACCGAACGTCAGAGCACGTTGCTCGCTGACATGCTCGCGGCGCGTGGCCATCAGGTCGTCGTTGATTACGCCATGCGTTACGGGACACCGGGCATTCCGGAAGTCTTTGACCGACTCAAGGCCCAGGGATGTACCCGCCTGCTGCTGTTGCCGCTCTACCCCCAATATGCAGCAAGCACGACGGCCACAGCCATCGACGCCGCCAGTGGCTGGTTCGCGCGCCAACGTCGGCAACCTGAGTTGCGCACTCTGCGCAGCTTTGCCGACGACCCTGGCTATATCGCCGCCCTGGCCGCCAGCGTGCACGCCCACTGGCGTGCTCACCCCCGCCCTGCAGCAGACTACCGCCTCCTCCTCAGCTTTCACGGCATTCCGCGCCGCAGTAGCCAACTTGGCGACCCCTACGAAACCGAATGTCAGCTCACTGGCCGGCGCCTGGCAGAAACCCTGGCGTTACCGCCGGAACAGTTGGTAGTGGCTTTCCAATCCCGGTTTGGCCGTGCGGAGTGGCTGCAGCCATACACCACTCCGACACTTGCCGAGTTCGGCCGAGCCAGAATACCTCGCGTCGACGTCCTGTGCCCGGGCTTCCCGGCCGATTGCCTCGAAACGCTCGAAGAAATCGCGCTTGAAGGGAAGTCGGAATTCCTCGCCGCCGGCGGTGGCGAATACCACTACATCCCGGCACTCAATGACCGTCCGGAATGGATCGCCGCGCTCGCCGACCTTGCGGAACGCGAATTGCAAGGCTGGCCAACGCGTGCATCAGATACGCCGTTAACCGAAATCGCATAACGACCGGCCTGCAAACGGCCGATGCCTTCTGGGCGAAAACGCTAAAGTCTACCCACCGAAGACCGTTAACCCCTTATCAGGAACGACGTGCCTCCCCGACCGACTCCCTCGCAAGGGCTTCGTTCTACTCACCGACTCGGCTCTGCATTCAGCCAATGCCCCGACGTCCCGATTTCTTCTGCCTTAACACGCCTGCAGGAGATCGCCATGAAAATTGCCGCATCCGCCCTCCATTTCGAAGCAACCCACCTTCGTGAAGAGCATTCCAGCCTGACAAGCACACTGCGCGCCTGGCGCGACGCGCCGGCAGACCAAAACGCACAGGCCAGTGCCTCCCCCGCCGCACCACCATCCACCCAAATCAGCCTCTCCGACGCGGCACGCTGTGCTCAAGCGCAAGATGGCTGTTCGGCCGAAGCCATTGATGAGGCTGTCGAGGCCGCCGAAAACGATCCAAGGCTACGACTGATTCGCGCCCTGATCGCACTGTTGACCGGCAAAGACCCCTTGCACCTCAAACTGTCAGATTTGACAGCAGCGCCAGCCACCACAGCTGACCCGCCCCAAGCCCCACCATCGGCACCTGCCGACCCTGCGGCTGAGCCCCCCAGCAACAACGCCGCACTCGGCTGGGGCGTCGAATTCAGCGAACGCTTCCAGTACAGTGAAAGTGAACAACTCAGTTTTTCTGCCAGCGGCATCATCCGGACAGCAGACGGCCAGGAAATCCGGTTTGAACTGTCACTGAACCTGAGCCGGAGTTTTTCCTTCAGCAGTGAGACCAACCTAAAACTCGGGGACGCCGCGCGGCCAAAGAAGGATCCGCTGATCCTCAATTTCGCCGGACCAGCAGCCCAATTGACAAACCAGCGTTTCGCCTTTGATCTCGACGCCGACGGAAAGCCCGACCAGATCCATTTCGCCACCGGCGGCAGCGGCTTCCTGGCCATTGACCGCAACGCAAACGGCCAGATCGATGATGGCAGAGAACTGTTTGGGGCGAAAACCGGCAACGGTTTCGCTGAACTCAGCGAGTTCGATAGCGACGGCAACGGCTGGATCGACGAAAACGATCCTGGCTACGTACGCCTTAGTCTGCTGCGCAAGGACACGGACGGCTCCGCCCAACTCGTTTCGCTTGCCGAAGCGGGTGTCGGCGCGATCGCACTGGCCCATGCCAAGACACCATTTAAAATCACCGACGAACAACAGGGCGAAATCGGCCAACTGCGATCAAGCGGAGTCTACCTGAAGGAAAACGGTACAGCCGGCACAGTGCAGCAGATTGATCTAACCACCTGAGGCAAAACTCAAACGACGCCCGGCTCAAGGAGGCGCAAGCGTCAACTCGCCGAAATTGCCGCCCCCCCGGCCCACAACCGCGCTCTGCCCGAGTTTAGCCAGCGCATGATTGGCCTCGTTAAGGCGATTGAGCACACGCGCAATCAGCACTTGGCGAAAACGCTCGACGACTTCATCGGATGAAAGGTCGAGCGCTGCACTGTTGATTTCGAGGAAGAGTGTCGGCTCCAGGGTCACTACGGTCGCGGTCCGGGTTGAATCGGAAGGGTGGAGATATGCCATTTCTCCAACCACTTCACCCGCCCCGAGCCGGCACAAGGCGCGCCCTTCGATGGAAACTTCAGCAAACCCATCGACGATGACGCCAAACATCCGACCACTCTCGCCTTCACGGATCAGCGTCACTTTCGGCGCCAGTTCGCGCCAGACGCTAATCCGCAGCACCTCCCAGAGTTCGACATCCTCGAAATCGGCGAAAAACTCGAGTTTGCGCAGGCGTTCGTAATGCTCGGCGTCCTGCTGCGTGGTGTCCTCATCGAGCATCTGATAGCGCACCGCCGAAAGATCCTTGGCAAATTCAGCCCCGTTGCGATACCGGTTGTAGAGGTCCTTCTCCAGCGCCTTGCGGATGATGGGATCGAGTCCCTCAGGCAGATTCGGGTTGAGCGCACACACCGACGGCGTATCGGAATTGACGATCTTATAGACAAGCGCCCCCTGGTTACGCGCCCGGAACGGCAAGCGCCCGGTAAGCAACTGGAAAAGCACGACACCGAGCGAATAGAGATCGGTTTTCTGGTTGAGCGGGTAGTTCTTGATCTGCTCGGGCGACATGTAGGCCGGCGACCCGACACCCATGACGAAAGTCGAGTCCTTGTCGAGATTTTTGTTCAGGTTGAGCGCCAAGCCGAAGTCGGTGATTTTCGGCTCATCGTCGTCGGAGATCAGGATGTTCGCCGGCTTGATGTCGCGGTGCACAACCCCTTGCCGGAAGGCATGGTCGAGCGCCAGGCAGCACTTGAAGATAATGCCGATGACGCGATGCATCGGCAGAAGCTTGCTGATCGTGCAGAACTCGTCAAGCGGCTGTCCCTTGACGTATTCCATGACCAACCAGGCTTTATCGTCTTCGACCACCGCATCGTGAATGCGCACGATATTTGGATGCTCAAGCCGGCGGCCAACCGAGTCTTCGGTCAGGAAAAGCTTGCGCAGACGGCGGGACATCGCCGCATTATCTTCGTTGAAACGGATCAGCTTGATCGCCACCTCGCGCTTGGCGTCCGGGTCCCGCGCCAGATAAACCACGGCCGTCGCGCCCTTGCCAAGCGTACGAATGACTTCGTATTTGCCGATTTTATCTGCCATGCCCCCCCCTGAGGCATGAATCGTATCAGGACTTTCGAGCACTTCGCAGGGGCAGTTCGCAACTCTGTGAAAAAAATCGCATTTCTGCTCTTGAAATACAGGCAAGCGCCCTCAGTTCGTTGGGGTTTTCCGGGAGAACCACACGATGGAACCAATCCAAGACCAAAGCAGCAAAGCCCCTCTGGGCACTGAAGAGACAAGCGCCGCGGCAGACCAGCCGGTCGACAGCACCCCGAGTCTCGAAGAGATGATCCGCCAGGCTGAACTCAAGGCCGAAGAGCACCACGACGCCTGGTTGCGAGCCAAGGCCGAAACCGAAAACATCCGCCGCCGTGCACAGGACGACATTGCCAAGGCTGCGAAATTTGCCGTTGAGAGATTTGCCGGCGAGTTGCTTGCCGTTAAGGACAGCCTGGAGGCAGCCCTCGCTGCCGAAACGCCAAGCATCGAGAGCCTTAAATCGGGCAGCGAACTCACCCTTAAGCAACTCGTCGCCGCGTTCGAAAAAGCCAATTTGCGTGAAATCAATCCGCTGGGCGAAAAGTTCGACCCAAATTTCCACCAGGCGATCAGCATGGTCGAATCCGACCAGGAAGCGAACACAGTGGTCACCGTGCTGCAAAAGGGCTATCTGCTTGCCGAGCGCGTGCTGCGCCCGGCACTCGTCATCGTCGCCAAGGCGAAATCCTGAGCCGGGCTTGAAATTGAAATGACCTGCCCCATCTAGTGGGCATCCGGCAGATTCACGGTAATCACGAAATTCATAAAGGACACTGAAATGGGCAAAATCATCGGTATCGACCTCGGCACGACCAACTCCTGCGTCGCCGTCATGGAAGGCGGCAAGCCGAAAGTCATCGAAAACTCGGAAGGCGCGCGCACCACGCCGTCGATCGTCGCCTACACCAACGACGACGAAATCC
>CAZHFS010000025.1:0-17608 GCA_964531885.1 uncultured Propionivibrio sp. | reverse complement strand
CTCTCCGAATGGCAGGCCTACACCCTGCGCCCCGGAGAAAAGCTCGAAACGGTCGCCCCGCGCTTTGGCATGACCGTCGCCCGGCTCAAGGAAGCCAACGGCATCAAGGGCAAGATCGCCGTACCGCCCGGATTTACCCTCCTCGTCGCCGGACAGGAAGGGGGCGAGGCGGTCGCCATGGCGACACTGCCCGAACAACCCCGCCTGCCTGACCTCATGCAGGAACGCAGCATCAGCCACACCGTGCGTAAGGGGGATACTTTGCCGGCACTGGCCAAGCGCTACAACACCAGCGTCGCCGAACTGAAGCGCAGCAACAAGCTGTCATCGGAAAAACTGGCCGTCGGCAGCAAGCTCACCGTTGTCGTCGCAGCACCAGCTGCAGAGCAAAAGAGCGGCAAGGATAACGCCCCTGCCACCGTCGCCAAGGCCAATAACAGCGCCACCCAGGCCAAGGCCAGCAAGACTGCGGCCAGTACGCCGACGACGGCCAAGAAACCTGTGACCAAGGTCACCCATTACACCGTAAAGCGCGGCGACACCCTCAGTTCGATCGCGCGCCATTTCAAGGTCGATCAGGATGACTTGCTGCGCTGGAACCGGGTCACCCCGAAAACCCTCGCCGCCGGCCAGACGCTGACCATCCAGCTGGCGCAGAACCCCGCCGCCGACAAGCGCTGAACCCACAACTCCCCGGTTGTGAGAGGGCTGTACGAAATTCTCGCAGCTGAGCTCTTCAGTTCAGCGCCCGCCCTTTCCTGGCGGCATGCTTCCACACCGCACGCCACAGCCATTTGGCATAGGCATTCAGGCGCGTGATTTGCAGGTATTCGCGCAAGAACAACACCTTTTCCGAGCGACGCCAGCCCTTGGTCCCGCTGCTCAGCAAATAGAGATCATGCTTGGCACAAAGAATCTGCGAAGGCTGGCGATGCGTTTTCTCCAGATCAATGACCCGTGCCTCGATCTGCCCTGTCTCCGTCTTTCGAACAAACACGTGTTTGCCGAAGAGGCAGCCATGCCGCAGGCGCTTGGCATGCATTCGACGCACCAGATGGGCCACCGCAATCACGACCGCACGGCGATCACCCAAGCCGATCCCGCCAGCGCGGGCACACTCGCCGTGGATCCTGAAATCCTCGCTCAACTGTTCCAATGAAACGAAGCCCTCCAACTCGACGGTCATCAAGATGGCACGGTCGTCCTGGCCACAGCGGCGCATCGCGAAAAACACGGGCTCGAGGCTCGGTACCTCACAGCGCTGGTACAACCGTATCCGCTTGAACTCCCGCCGGAACGTCGGCGCCCCGCGAAAAGGATGGAGCCAGGTTGGCGTATTGTGGTTCTCCTGCCGTTTCAGGAAAACCCCGACACGTCCACCGTCCGGACGCTGCAACTCAAGGCGCGCCACCCCGCTCCAGCCCCCGCGACGTTCGTTCGGCGCTTCAAACCAGGGCACGTCAAGTTGCCACAAGGCCTCAAAGCTCGCCAATCCGTTGTATTCCAGGATCGGTTTCCAGTCCGTATCAATGTAGTCCTCCACCGTTCAGCCTTCTCCCATCGAGGCTGCTGTTGCCGGCGACACGCGCAGGACATAGGCCCGCCACTTGTCCCAGTACTTGAGGAAATCGACGATACCGGCGACCTGCAAACCGGCTGCCGCAAAGTCCTGCTCGATCTGACTGCGCTCAATCAGGAAACGGTTGGTGTATTCACGCACACCGCGCTCACGCGCCCGGCGCGCCGCTTGCTTCCGGTAGCGGTAGGCCCGGTAATTGCCATCCACCCACAGCGAGACGATCACAGTCTCTCGGCTGAGCCGGGCAAACTCCTTGAGGATGAGCACGCGATCTGCACTTTGCCCGATATGGTGCAGCAGTCGGATGCAGAACACGCAATCGACCGCCTTGTCCGGCAGTCCTGTCGCAAACGCCGAGCACTGCTCGATCCGCTCGATGCGCCGGGTCAGAGACGCGGGGCGCATGGCCATGCCGACATCGAGCATCGCCCGACTGTTGTCCCCAACCCACAAGCGCCGATCCTGCTTCTCCAGCAGCATCGGCCAGAAACGCCCGGTCCCGCACGGCAGGTCAAGGACATGCCGTGGATTGCCTGCAATTTCCAAGGCTTTGCGGGCCATACCCACTTCACGCCAGTTCGAGAGGCGGCGCCAGAACCCTGACTCGTGCTTTTCGAAATACTGGCGTGCGTGTTCCGGATTGTATTTTTCGGAAAATGCGTAGTGCGGCTGTTCCTGCATCACATCCCTCTTGGTTTTTATATGGTGGGCGATTGCAGCATCCCAAGGGAGCCGCAATCTGCGTGAAACGATTATCGAATGCCCGGATTATAGCACAGGTGCGGCAACGATTACAGCTTTGTCATCAACGTGAGGAGCACATGCGCCCCAGGGTGCCCGGACACTCTGTCAGGGTAGGCAATAAACCGCAAAAAAACGAGCGAGGCCGAGTACCAAGACAAGGATCAGACAACCCTGCCAGCGCAACCGGCTCAAACGCGATCGGCACGGTGACAGTTCACGCTATGGGTGGCTGTCAGCATCGTGGCTTCCGGGTAGCTTGCCTTGCAGACGTCGGTAGCCAGCGCGCAGCGCGGGTGGAAGTGGCAGCCGGCGGGGGGCGCGGCGGGCGACGGTGTTTCTCCCGGCAGGCGTTGGAAGTCCCGCTGCGCATCGAGGCGCGGACTGGGTACGGCGGAGAGCAGCGCCTGCGTGTAAGGATGGCGCGGCGTCCGCAACACCTCGTCGACCGTACCGCGCTCGACGATGCGCCCGAGGTACATCACTGCCACCTCATGCGCCAGATGCTCGACCACGGCAAAGTTGTGGGTAATGAAGAGGTAGGCGAGTCCGAGTTCGTCCTGCAGGCCGCGCAGCAGGTTGAGGATCTGCGCCTGCACCGAGACATCCAGCGCCGACGTCGGCTCGTCGCAAACGATGATTTCCGGTTGCACCGCCAGTGCGCGGGCGATGGCAATGCGCTGGCGCTGCCCGCCCGAGAATTCGTGCGGATAACGCCGCGCCGCCCCGGCATCGAGCCCGACCTGCCCGAGCAACATGGCCACGGCTGCCTCGATATCGGCCGGCGAACGCTTGCCCTGAGCCAGCGCCGTCATGCCCTCGGCGATGATCTCGCCGACTGGCAGGCGCGGGTTGAGTGAAGCAAACGGGTCCTGGAAAATCATCTGCAGGCGGCGGCGTATGGGGCGCATTTCTCCGCGGGAGAGACCAACCAGTTCCTTTCCGGCCAACTGCACGGAACCTCCGGTGGGTTGGATAAGTTGTAGCACGGACTTGCCCACCGTCGTCTTGCCGCAGCCCGACTCACCCACCAGCGCCAGCGTGCGCCCCGCGTTAAGGGCCAGCGAAACGCCATCAACCGCACGAACATGGCCGACGGTACGTTTGAACAAACCGCGCTTGATCGGAAAATGGACGGAGAGATCCGCCACGTGGAGGACGGGTGCCGCGTCATCAGAAAAACTCGCGGTTTGCGCATGCGCTACCGTCGTCCCGGTATTGACGCTCCCAGCCGACTCGGCCAGATGGCAGCGCACACGCGCTTCCGGGCGGCCCGGCAGGGCCCGCAGTTCGGGCATTTCAGAACGGCAGCGGGGCACCGCAGAGGGACAACGGGCGGCGAAACGACAGCCCGCCGGCAACGCATCGAGCGCCGGCACCTGGCCCGGGATCGTTGCCAGCCGGCCACCGCGCGTGCCAAGTTCGGGCAGCGCGGCGAACAACATGCGCGTGTAAGGGTGTACCGGCGCGTTGAAAAAAGTGTCACGCGGCGCTTCCTCGACGATCTGGCCGGCATACATTACCGCCACGCGCTGTGCCATGCGCGCCACCACGCCAAGATCGTGGGTGATGAGCAGCATGCCCATGCCGCGCTCGTCTTGCAGGCGGCGCAGGAGGTCGAGAATCTGCGCCTGGATCGTCACATCCAGCGCCGTCGTCGGCTCGTCGGCGATCAGCACGCGCGGATCGGCGGCAAGCGCGATGGCGATCATCACCCGCTGTTTCATGCCGCCCGAGAGCTGGAAGGGGTATTCGTCTAGCCGCCGTGGCGCATCGGCAATGCCCACGGAGGAAAGAAGTTCCTGCGCCCGTGTGCGTGCCGCGTCGCCGGCCAGCCCGAGATGCCGCGCCAGCACCTCGCCGATCTGGCGCCCGACGGTGAGCACCGGATTGAGGCTGGTCGCCGGTTCCTGGAAGATCATCGCCAGCCCACTGCCGCGCATGTCGCGCATCCGGGTCTCCGGCAGGCCAAAAAGTTCCTGCCCGGCAAAATGGACTTCGCCGCCAAGCACCCGTCCGCCGGGCGGCATAAGGCGCATCAGAGCCAGCGCGCTCGCCGACTTACCGCACCCCGACTCCCCCAGCAGCGCCAGCGTCTCCCCGGCCGCCACATCGAAAGACACTCCGTCAACGGCCGTCAGCACCCGCCCTCCGGCGACAAAACCGGCGGAGAGATTGCGCACGGAAAGAAGTGGCGCGGTCATTGAATGGCCTTTTGATTAACCACGAAGGGCACGAAGAGCACAACGGAAGACATCAGAAGGAAAGATCGAAAATCACGAAACGCACGGCTTAAGTGCCTGTTTTGTGCCTGGCTCTCTTGGTGTTCTTCGTGCCCTTCGTGGTTAGAGCAATTAAAAGCCATCCCCTCACCCCCGCCGCGGATCGAAAGCATCGCGCACGGCGTCGGCCAGCAGGTTGGCCGCCAGCACGAGCGTGAACATGAAGGCAAACGCGGCGGCCAGCGACCACCACACCATCGGTTCACGCGCCAGTTCCATGCGTGCGTTGTTGATCATGGTGCCGAAGCTGATCATCGTCGGGTCGACGCCGATGCCTACATAGGAAAGTACCGCCTCGGCCAGCACCAGCCCGGAAAAGTCCATGACCAGCGCAACGATCACGAGGTGCATGAGGTTGGGCAGGATGTGCCGGCTGAGGATACGCAGGTCGGAAATACCGAAGGCCTGTGCGGCCTGGATGTATTCGAGTTCGCGGAGTTTCAGCGTTTCGCCACGCATGAGGCGCGCCAGGCCCGTCCACCCGGTCAGCCCGAGGATCACGCACAGCGCCAGGAGGCGCAGATCTGCCCGTTCGGCGGCGGTGGCGAACCATTGTGGGTGGGTGTCGATCAGCACCTGCATCATCAGCACGGCCGCCGCAATCAAGAGCACGCCGGGAATTGAACTCAGGGTGGTATAGAGGTACTGCACCACATCGTCGACCCAGCCGCGAAAATAGCCGGCGAGTACGCCGAGCAACACGGAGAGTGGCAGCATCACCAGGGTGGTGACCAGACCGATGACCAGCGCGGTGCGGATGCTTTTCAGTATCTGATAAAAAATGTCCTGACCGACTTTGTCGGTACCGAAGACATGGTAGCTGCCGCACAAGGCCAGGAGAGGCACGAACACGGCAAGCAGAACCGCCAGCGCCAGAAGAACCGCCTTCCAGGCAAAGACCGTGTCGCCGCGCGCAATGCATCGCCCGGCATCGCCCCACGAACAGCCGGAACGCCGCGCCACGCCGGCCGCGCAGCCAGCCGCCAGGGCACACCAGATCAGGGCGGCAACCCCGAGCCCGAGCGCGGCGCGGCGGGCCACATCGTGCGCCCAATCTGCCTCGTCGGCGAGATGCGCGCCGCCGTGACGCAAACGCGGAAACTCGCGCTGCTGCACCCTACGCCCGTCGGATCCGGCGACTTCGATCGTCTCCTTGGCGTAAGCACGGGTGGCAAGCGGCGCCGAATAGGTTTTTTCGTTGCGGGTGCGCAGTGGCTCGGCCAGCGCATCGAGCAGCGAGCGCACCTCGACGGCGTAGCTTGTTTTCTTGCCTGGCTCGGCCGGCAAGGGCGGCCGATAGTGCAGCGAGTCGAGCAACCCGATCAGGATGAAGACGGCCAGTACCGTCGCTGCGGCCATCCCCGGCCGACTCTGCCCTACCCGGGCCAGTGCCGCACGCAGCAGCGGCTGACGCCGCGCGCGCCAGAACACGAGGCCCACCGCGCAGGCGAGCAGCCAAACCAGGGCGTCGGTCCACAGGAGGACGGGCAGGATAGTCATTTCTCGAAGCGCACGCGCGGGTCGACGAGGGTGTAGGAAATGTCGGTCAGCACCAGGCCGACGATGTACAGCACCGAGCCGATGAAGACCATGGCGCGCACGACGGCAAAATCCTGCGCATTGATGGCGTCGATGGTGTAGCTGCCTAGGCCCGGAATACCGAAGAACGATTCGGTGAGCAGCGAGCCGAGGAAGAGCGAGGGAATCAACACCACCACGCCGGTGAGGATGGGGATGAGCGCATTCCTGAGCACGTGTCCGAAGAGCACGGCCCGTTCGGAAAGCCCTTTGGCACGTGCCGTGCGCACATAGTCTTTGCCGATTTCCTCAAGAAAGATCGTGCGGTACCAGCGCGCCGAACTCCCCAGACCGGCCACCACGCCGATCACCACCGGCAGGATGAGGAACTTCCAGGCATCGAGCTCGCTGCTGTAACCGGAGATCGGCACGAGTCGCCACAACTTGCTGAACAGGTACTGCCCGCCGATGATGTAGAACAGGCCGGAGATCGACATCAGCCCCACGCACAGCACGACGCCCCAGAAATCGAGGTAGCTGGCGCGGAAAAAGACGAGCAGCAAGGCAAAGGCAACGGTCACGTACAAACCGAGCAGGAAGGTCGGCAAGGCAATGGCCAGCGACGGCCCCATGCGTGCGCCGATCTCGCGCGCGATGTCGCGCCCGTCCTCGGCACGACCGAAATCGCCGACGAACATGCGTGCCGATTTCTCGAAGAAGATGGTCTCGGTGATCACCCCAGCCCCTTGGGCCGCCGAATTGACGAACAAGGGCTTGTCATAACCGCGCTCGACCTTCCACTTTTCGATCGCTTCGGGCGTTACGCGTTTCACCCCGAGCTGCATGCGCGCCATGTCATCGGGGGTGTTCACCATGAAGAACAGGGCGAAGGTGATGAGGTTCACCCCGATCAGGATGGGGATGGCGTAGAGGACGCGGCGGATGAGGTAGGCAAACATGGATCAGCTCCGTGCCGTGCCGCGTTCGCGGCGACGGTAGGCCAGCACGGCCGGGATCACGGCCGCAGCGACGACCACGGCCAGCAGACCGAGCGGCCAGAGCACCGGCGCATTCCATGCCTCGCGCAAACGCTGTCGTTCTGCGACATCAATGCGTTGGTATTTGAGTGTATTGGTCCCGACATCACGCGGCTTGCGGCTGTGCACCCAGCTGTGCGCAAGCGCGTAGCTTTTGGGATGGAAGGCATAGATCCATGGCGCATCGTGCTGCAGGATGCTCACCATGCGCTCGATCAGGGCCAGCCGCCGCGCGGCGTCGGGGCCGTCACCGCGCATGTCCTTGATCTCGGCGAACAGACGGTCATATTCGGCATTGACGTAGTGGGTCCGGTTTTCGCCACCCGTGCCGCCCGCCTCGCTCCCGGCAAGCAGGAAGAGAAAATTCTCGGGATCGGGGTAATCGGCGTTCCAGCCAAGGAAGAAGATCTGCACCGCACCGCGCTTCAACTTGTCCTGAAATCGGTTGAAGTCGGTCGCGCGCACCACAAGCTGGATATCGAGCTTGGCGAACTGGCGTGTGATCCAGTCGTTCATCGACTTGTCGCCGAGGCCGCCGCCAGTCGTATCGAGGTAGAGAACGAGCGGTTCTCCGGTCCTGGCGTCGCGCCCGTTCGGCCAACCGGCCTCGGCCAGCAGGCGGCGTGCGGCCTCAACCGGTTTACGTTTGGGCGCACCGTCGACCAGATCGTAAACCACCGGGTTGAACGGCGAGGCACCACTGATCCCGGGCGGAACCGGACCCATGGCCGGGATGCCGCGCCCGTTCATGAATATCGAGAGGAATTCTTCCTGGTCGACGGCGATCGACAAAGCTTGCCGGAGTTTGCGCGCCCGGTCGGCGCCCACGCCACCCTCACCCGCCCCGCCGACCGTCCCATCCTTCATGTTGAAGCCCATGTAGAAGATCGAGGCGCGGATCGAGGTCATGAGCCGGATGCCTTTCTCGCGCATCTCGTCCGAAATCTGCACATCGCCGCTCACATTGACGCGTACTGCCTGGTCAAAGCTGTCCGAGGAAATACCGGAAGCGTCGTAGTAACCCTGCAAAAACTTGTTCCAGTACGGGATGCTTTCCTTTTCCCGGGTGTAAATTGCCTTGTCGATCTGCGGCAGACGCTTGCCGCAATCGTCGAGCAAGCCGGCTGCGCGGTCGCCCGGCTCGCCTTCGCAGGGATAGAGTTCGCCACGGAAGTTGGGATTGCGTTCCAGTACCATGCGCCGGTTGGGATTATTCTCGGTCAGCATGTAGGGCCCGGTGCCGACCGGGTACCAGTCTAGCGTCAGATTCTTTTCGACCATGCCCGGCTGGCTGTAAAAACGGTCGGCATCGCGCGGCACCGGCGCGAAGAAGGGCATCGCCAGCCAGTACATGAACTGCGGATAGGAGCCACTGAGGCGGATACGGTAACGGTATCGATCGAGCCGGATCACGCCTTCGAGCGGAAAATCGTCCAGATCCAGCCAGACGTTAGCCGGCCTCTCCTTGACGGCTTCGTTAAGCGCGTCACCGAGCGCTTTCAGGCCGACGATGCGCGACGCCATCATGCCGTAAATCGGCGAATGCACGCGCGGATGCGCCAGCCGCTTGATGCCGTAGATGAAGTCATCCGCCGTCAGCTCACGCGTCCCTTGTTCAGAAAAGTCAGCCAAGGTATTGATGCGGCGCAGCGCATCGCGATCGAGGTTCAGGTAACGCGGTTTTCCGTCGGCATCCTGCGCAAAAGCCGGGTGCGGCTGAAAGCGTATCCCGGGAGTGATGCTGATCTCGTATTCGCTGAAGGCCACCTGCGCCGGCGGCGCATCGTCGGGCAGCCGCGCCCCGCGTGCATCGAACAGCCGCACCTCGGGCAAGGCCGCAGCGCTGCCGGGGATCAACGCATAGGGGCGCTTGAGATAGTGGTACTGCAGCGGCGGCTCGTAGATCTGGCCCGTAAACACGGCTTCGTCCTCGCTGTAGGACTGCGCCGGATCAAGATGCTTTGGCCGCTCGGTAAACGCCGAATAAAGGATGTTGGCACCGCGCTCGCTGACCGGATACGGGTCGTTCTGTCCGCTCCCGCAGGCAGCGAGCAGAACGAGCAATGGCAAGAGAAAGTGGCGGCGAATCGGCATGGCATGCAGTGTAACGCGACTTTAAGCACTGCGCGCCCCTCCTGCATTGCCGTCGTACGCCCGCCCCCCTTCTCCTATCTGCCCCAGCGCAGCGTTGCCCGGCGATGGACTGACAGCGGAACAACGCCGTACTCGGCATTGGTCTCGTGGTCAAGCAGGCTGGTCGCCGCGATTTGCAGCTTGCGTTCCTCGATGCGCCGTTGCCGCGCCTCAATTAAATCCTGCCGCTCGGCGAACGGCAAGGTATCAACCGGCTCGCATCGGCCGGCAAAGAAAGCCTGCGGATCGATCAGGTCAATGCGCCGCTCACCAAAGCGCAACCAGAGCAGATCGCCGTCCTGCAACGCACCAATGGCTCCGCCGGCGTTGGCCTCGGGCACCACGTGGCCGATGCACGCCCCCTTGGTCACGCCGGAGTAGCGACCGTCGGTCATCAACAGCGATGAGCGCTCAATGATCCCGTGATGGCGCAGGCTCTGGCTGGGCGCAAACATTTCTGGCATGCCAAATGCCGACGGCCCCTGCCCGGCGATCACGAAAGCAAAGGCCAGGCGACCATCCTCGATCAGCGCCCTGGCCGTTGCCGCCTGTTCCGGAAGCGAAGCGCTGCCATTGGCCCGGGCCAACGCCGAAAGCAATCTCGGCGTCAGCGCAGGCATCGCAGCAAGCGATTCGACGAGTTGCCCCGAGCGTAGTTCGCGGTTACACGCCGCTTCGTTTTCGTAATAGCGCACGACAAAAATCCGCCCGTCAAAGCGGGCCATCGTCTCGCTGGACAGGCCAGCCAGCTTGAGGGTGGCCGATGAGCAGATGTTGCCGCGCAGGATATCCGTCCCCGACACCTCGCGCACCGGTGTCAGGCGGATCAGCGAGCGATCCTGCGGCAGTTCGCGGGCCACCGGGTCACCAACCGCAGCCACACGTTCGGCCCAGGTCTGCCCGGACACCGTCGGGGCCGCCAGGTCTAATGGCACGCCCAGTCGCCCCAGGACCTTATACACGCTGGTGACTCCGTGATGCCAGCCGGCAGCGGCCTGCTGGGCGAAAACAAAGGTATCCCTGCCCTCGGTTAGGCTGTGGGCAAACACATCAGGCACCGGATGCGCCGCCCGGATGCGTTCGTAGTCAAAGAGCGAGACGTCAAAACCGGCATAGCGCATCACCGCCGGCATGTGCAGCATCAGGTTGCTCGAACCGCCGGTAGCATCGTGGATGCGCACGGCGTTGGCAAAATTGCGCTCAAGCAGCGCGCATACCGAGTACTCCGGCCGGTTTAGCAGGCGAAAAAGCTGATCAACGTTGTCCGCGACCACCTGCGTTGGCGGGGCGCCGGTCAACAACTCGCTTGCCGGGGGAACGAAACCCAAGGCCGACACCAGGGTACGCGAAGAATTGCCGCTACCGTTAAAGGCACAAATGCCGCCCTGCTCGTCACACGTTGCCGCAGCCAGTTCATCCAGTAGTTGGTCGGCTTCGGCGCGGTCCAGGTAGTGATGCTCCACCGCCCGGTTAAGCAGCCCGAGAAATGCCTCGTCAGAAGAACACTGCAGGATGTACCGGCAATTTTCCTCGATATCATCGGCCAGCCCACCGTCGCCCGCCGCACGCGCAGTCGCTTTGAGGACCTCAAAGCGAGCCATCACTTCCGCAGGGATTCGCCCCCCGCGCAACACATGCGCCGGAACAAACACCGCCCAGACGGGCGCAGACCCGCGTTCAGGATGCCGCCGCGCACGATCGGCCGCGGCCAATCCGGACAGGATGCCGGTCGGGCTCTTGTCACATCCGGCGAGGACATAGGCGGCATGGTAGCTGTGTCCCTCGAAATTGATATTCACCGCCGACGCCGTATGGTTGCGCGAGGCAAGCGAGTAGCTCTGCCCGATGTTGCTCTGCGCCGTCCCGTCGCAGATCACCGGCACGGAAAAGGTAAAAGGGACGCCGCCGTTCTGCCAGATGCGAACTGCAGCGCGCAGGACATGCGCGTCGTCAAGGAGGTGTGCCGGGTGATCCTCCGACCCCCGGATGATGCAAACGCGCGGCCGGTTCTCGGCCAAGCGTCGAACAATCGTTGCCAGAGAAAAATCACCCAAGCCGGCAAACCCCGCCTCCTCGCTAAGCAGCCTTTTGGCGCGACGCAACAGGGCGAGCACCGTAATCGGCTCATTGGCACGCCCTTGGATGCAGGAACGATAGGGATTCACCCTTTCCTGAACGCAAAGATCGGAAAACTCGGGATTGATGATCGAATCAGGTGAAGTTTTCATGTCGCAAATCCTGGCTGGACAGCGCTGCGTCTTGCTGCAGCAACGTGCCGCAAAGGCAAAGTTGAAAGATGGTCTCAACCTATTGTAGTACAATTTATTGTAAGTGTACTACATGATGGAATGACACGCGCTTCGGACTCGAGGACAAATCCCCTATAATGCGCGGTCGGGCAGCTTGCTGCCATCGGATTCACGGATTCAAAGACAAACGAGATACAGGAGAACCCATGGGATTTCTGGCAGACAAGCGCATCCTCATCACCGGCGTGCTGTCCAAGCATTCCATCGCTTACGGCATCGCCAAAGCCTGCCACCGCGAAGGTGCACAACTGGCCTTTACCTATCAGAACGAACGCTTCCTCGACCGAGTGAGCAAGTTCGCCGCCGAATTCGACAGCACGCTGGTTTTCCCCTGCGACGTCGCCGACGACGCGCAGATCGACGCCCTTTTCGCCGAACTCGGCAAGCACTGGGAAGGCCTCGACGGCCTCGTACACTCGATCGCCTTCGCCCCGACCGAAGCCATCGAAGGCGACTTCCTCGACGGCATCACCCGTGACGCCTTCCGCATCGCGCATGATGTTTCCTCGTACAGCTACCCGGCTTTGGCCAAGGCGGCCCGTCCGCTCCTGCTGAAGGGCAACAACCCGGCCCTGCTCGCCCTGACCTACCTCGGCGCCGAGCGCACCATGCCCAACTACAACACCATGGGCCTGGCCAAGGCCAGCCTTGAGGCGGCCACCCGCTACCTGGCATTCTGCCTCGGCCCGCAGGGCGTCCGCGCCAACGCCGTCTCGGCCGGCCCGATCAAGACGCTCGCGGCTTCGGGTATCGGCAATTTCGGCAAGCTGCTGGCCTACAACTCGCACCACGCCCCGCTACGTCGCAACGTGACCATCGAGGAAGTCGGTAACGCGGCGGCCTTCCTGCTCTCGGATCTGGCAAGCGGCATCACCGGCGAAATCATGTACGTTGACGGCGGCCTGAACACCACGGCACTCGGCAACGCCGACCCGATGCCGGCTTAAGCTGCCAAGCGACTGACGCTGAGTAAAAAAACAAACGCCGCTGGAGCTTCTGCTCCGGCGGCGTTTGTTTTGGTTAGGCCCTTTGGCAAGCCCTTATGGCCCTGCGCGTTCCCCCATCACTTCCACCGCGCTGACGTCGGCTCAAGCAGCAGACGCCAGGCGGAGCGGTGATCAGCGCTCGCGTTCGATCGCGCTCTTGTTGATTTCGACCTTATAGCGCTGACGCAAGGCCGAGAGGTAGGCGGACATGTCTTCCTGGCCGACGATCTCCGCAAATTGCTGCTGCAAGGACTTGAGCATGGCTTCGTCGATTTTTTCCGGGCGC
Organism: uncultured Propionivibrio sp.; assembly: GCA_964531885.1. Classification (GTDB taxonomy): domain Bacteria; phylum Pseudomonadota; class Gammaproteobacteria; order Burkholderiales; family Rhodocyclaceae; genus Propionivibrio. The sequence continues at coordinate 4,737 of CAZHFS010000025.1, read as the reverse complement.
TCGACCTTGACGATCTTGAGGATCACGTAGCCCGCGCCGAGATCAGCCGACGTGTAGGCCGGCAACTTGTCGACATTGGCCTTGAACAGCGCCTGGATTGCCTGCGGGGGCAGTTGGCGGGCCTGCAGACGGGTCACGCTACGCACCGGCGACCAGTTTTGTTTGTCGGTGCCATCGCGTAGCTCCGCGAGACGGGCTTCGCCCGCTTCCCGCGCCAGACGTGCCGCCTCGCGCGAACGGAGGATTTTTTCAACCTCGCCCTTGACCTCGGCAAACGGCCGCAACTCGGCCGGATGATGCTCAGCAACGCGCGCCGCGACAAGGGTGTTTGGTGCCACTTCAACGGCCTCGGTATTGCGGCGGTGCTTGATCGAATCTTCAGAGAACAACCCCTTCAGGATTTTTGGATTCGCGAGCGGCCCAAGCAAAGCCGCCTGGCTCGGGTCGACCTCCTTGTTCAGCCAGCCGCTTTTTTGCACCTTGAGCTTGAACTTGTCAGCTGCCGGTTGCAGGCTGTCCGACTGCTCGTAGACGGTGTTATTGAACGCCTCAGCGGTTTCGGCAAACTTGCGCATCGCCGCCTGACGCTTGAGTTCATTCTCGATCTCGGCACGCACTTCAGCCAGCGGACGCTGCTTGCCTGGCTTGATCCCGGTAATGCGAATGACGTGATAGCCGAAATCGGACTTCACCACATCCGAGGTTTCACCATCCTTGAGGGCAAACACGGTGTCTTCAAAGGCCTTGACCATCATCCCGCGCCCGAAGAAACCAAGATCGCCGCCTTTTTGCGCGCTCCCCGGGTCCTGCGAATATTTGCGCGCCAATTCCGCGAACTTGGCTGGCGCCTTGCGGACTTCGGCCAGCACTTCCTCCGCCTTGGCACGGGCCTTGTCGTCATCCTTCTCAGCCGTGATCAGGATGTGGCTGGCACGCCGCTCCTCGGCTTGCTGATAGCGATCCGTGTGCGACTCATACCACGCCTTGACGTCGTTCTCGTTCACCGTGGTTTGCGCCAGCAAGCTATCGAGCGACAGGGTCAGGTATTCCGCCTTGACCTGCTCCGGCACCTGGAACTGGGCCGGATTCTCGTCATAGTATTTCTGCACGGCATCGGCTTCGATCTTGACCTTGCCGGCATACTGCTCGGGCAGGAAGAAGATCTCGCTAAAGCGCCGTTCCTCGGTCTGGATGCGGAGCAGTGCTTCGGCCTGTGAATTGCCGACCAGCGCGGCTTCGCCGACGACGCCGAACAGTTGCTGCAAGGTCAAATCCTGCCGCAGGTTGGCCTCGAACTGCTGCTGGGACATCCCCTGGCTGCGCAATACGGCCTCGTAGCGTGCCAAAGAGAATTTGCCTTCTTCCTGGAAGGTCGGGATGCGGCGGATCACCTCGCTGAGCGCCGCGTTGCCGACCTGCAGGTTGCTTTTCTCGGCTTCGAGCAGCAACAGTCGCTGGTCGATCAGGGAGTTGAGTACCGTCTGGCGCACGGCCGGGGAGTTCATCATCTCCGGCTGAAAGGAGGCGCCGAGCGATTGGCGCATCTGATCCTGCCGCTCGCGCATGGATTGCTCGAACTGCTGCACAGTGATCTTGGTCTTGCCCACACTGGCGACGTCGCTCCCAACACCGGCATTCCGGACATAGGAATCGACACCAAAGAAAGCAAAGGGCAGCGCGATCAGACCCAGGAAAATCTGGACGATTCGTTTGTTGTTACGTACGGCGTCGAACATGATAGGTGCCTACTGGCTCGATTGGTTTTTTAAGGTATAAAAAAGGCGAACCCGCGTTCGCCTTTCGCTTGTGGTGGTCAGGAACTCGTATCGCCGAACCAAAAAATTCCACAAAGAATCAAAAAGGTAACCCAGATCCGTGCATGACACCCAAGAGTAGCCGGTGCCGTTTTAATAAGCGGCGAAGTATAGCAGATGACGTGAAGCGAAACGAAGCGCCGTTCGCTGCGCGAGTGGCACGGCAGGCCACGCCTGCGCGACCGCCGTGCCATTCGCGGTGAGCGGTTGCCCCGCCCCCATCATCCAGACCAAAGTTAACCCAGCCCAACGGTCCAGGGCAAACTGATCGTTACATTAGAGCTCAACGTCCAGCACACGCAGGAACTGCTGCCCACCGTGCATATCGCGCTCCAGCACGCCCCCTTGGGCTTGCAGGCGCGGATAGGAAATTTTGACGACGTTCAGGTTGGGGACGGAAAAGTACTTGACCTGCGCCGGATCAACCCCGTAAAGCGCGCCAATCGCTGCTGGCGTCAGGGCCGGCGAAGCGCTGTACCGATCAAAGACCTGCCGATCCGGGAACCACAAATCGAGGGTAATCCAGAAAGGGCCGGCGTTTTTCGAGCGCACATGGCTGCAAACCTCGCTCACCTTAGGCATGAACGTTCTCCTTGGTATCGATAAACACAGTGCGTACGAGTTCCATAGGCCCATCGACATGCACGACATGATTCAGACGGAATTCATACACCCGGCCGCACTCCACTTCAGCCGGCGTAAACGGGAAGGCATAACTCGGCAGTTCCTGACAGGCATTGAGCGGCAGATGAAAGAACCAAGGATTGCAGGTCTTGGCGATCTGTGTGGCGATTTCCTGCGTTGCCGCCGTCGCCACGAACATCAAGCCAACTTCGCGCGGCACGGGGGTATCCGCCGGCAGCTTGCGCCCGCAGACAGCATTCCAGCCGTAGGCACGCAGGGATATGTCGAACTCCCCGGCCCGGCTCCCCATGTTGTCATGCACCCGCTTGGTGAGTACTTCCTGCATCTGCGCCATGAACCGATCCAGTTCCGCGAGCACATCGCGTTCCTGAATGCCGACCAGCATCATCGTCTGGTAACCGCAACCGCGGGCACCTTCCAGCTTCATGGTGTAAGGCTGCTCGATGAGCCGCGACCCGGTCACACGCACGATGCGCGAATCGACGGCTTCGTAGCGCGCTTCGGTCGCATCGAGAATGCAGCCCGGCTCATGCAAGATGAAGGGATCGCTGTTCTCGTAGAGCATGTGGGCAGCGATTGTCTCCACCGTGCATTGGTTATTCATCCCCAGGGGCTCGACGGTGAAATCGTCCTTACCCACACGAATCAGGACACCGCCCTCTCGGGGGTGTGTGGTGCACAAAGAGCCGCACTCGGCGATCTTGCCCGCGTGCCACGCTTGCGCAGGACCAGCACCACGCATCAGCGGCACCGCGGCCAGCACGCCCGAGTCGGTCGACCGGCCGCCCAACACGATGTCGGCACCGGCCTCAAGGGCTGCGATGTAAGGCTCCGGCCCCATCAGGGCAACGATGTGATCGCAGGTATTGAAGATTTCCGGATCACACCCGCTCATGGGCGGGAGCGGTCGGATCTTGCCGGCCTGGGCCTTGGCAATCATGTTCTCTGCCGACTGTTCGGAGTAGATCAGCGCAATGCGCGGCGTAAGCCCATGCTCACGGGCAATTTCGAGCGCGACATCGCGCGTCGATTCGAGCGCCAAATCCCCGCCGGAGGTGCCGCACGAACCGATGAGCAGCGGAATACCGGCCTTGGCCTGGGCACGCATCAGAATCGACAGGTCATGCTTGATCGAATCGCGCGAATATTTCACCACCCCGGTCGCCAGATAGGCCGGCCCACTGTCGGTCGACCCCGCGTCACACGCAATGGCATGCGCTTCGCCAAGCCGGGCGAACACGTCGCTCTCCTTGACCCCCAGACCCAGTGCCCCGACGGGCACCAGAATGTTGATTGTTGATTCATTGACAGACGACATGGCAGCAAGACCTCCTGTAGACGACCCGGCGAATTGTAGACAATTTGAATGGATCGTCAACCGAGTGCTATAGTCACCGCATGAGCCTAGACAAACCCCTGCTTTCCAGCCGCGTCATGATCGACGACACCGTCGCCCGTCTCGAAGAACTGATCATGCGCGGCGAACTCCCCGCAGGCAGCCGGCTTCGCGAACAGCAACTGGCCGACACCCTCGGCGTGAGCCGTGGTCCGCTCCGTGAAGCCATCCGCACCCTGGAAGGGCGTCGCCTGCTTGAACGCATCCCGCATGCCGGAGTTCGCGTGGTGCAGCTCTCGCTCGCCGACATCGAGCAGCTCCTTGCCATGCGCGAAGCACTCGAAGGGATGGCCTGCCGGCAAGCGGCCGAACACATGACCGGCCCGGAAATCCGCCAGCTGCGCGAGACCGCGTCACGCATCGAGCAACTGATCAGCGAAGGTTCTGAAACCATGTTCGCCAGCGGCCTGGACAACGATTTTCATCGCCAGATAGCCCAAGGCAGCCGCAACCACTGGATACGCCGCCTGCTCTGCGAAGACCTCTATTCCCTGCTCCGCCTCTATCGCCTGCACGGCGTACGCCAACCGGACAACACGGCGCACATCACCGCAAGCGAACACCACGTGATCATCGACCGCATCCACGCCCGCGATCCGGACGGCGCCGAACAGGCCATGCGTGAGCACATTCGCCACAGTCGGCAACGCCTGCTTAACCAGATTCTCACCCCTAGCTAAGCCCCAACCTCTCCGGGATCTGCTGGCGCCTGTCGGTGCAAGCCTGTGTAACGGCTTGGCCGACATCCCTGCCCTCCGTTTCAGGTGAGAGCGAGCGCCTTGAGTACGGTAGAATGGCGGCACAGGGAAAATACCAACACAACCACCAAAAAAATGAACCCAGCCCCGGTCACACTTGAAGAGTTACAGCTTGGCAAACCTC
>CAZHFS010000024.1:0-17825 GCA_964531885.1 uncultured Propionivibrio sp. | reverse complement strand
TCGGGAACTTTGGCAAGCTTGCCGTCGATTTCGATTTCTAGCATATCGCTACCTTATGCCGTGGCCTTGAAAAAGCCGCTGCCGAGACGTTGAAGCTCGCGCGGAACAAGGCACTGCTTGTGTTCGATGTGGTATGCAAACTCGTCGCCAAAATGCTTCAGGAAGCTTTGTACGGGCATCGCTGCGGCGTCACCGAGAGCGCAAATGGTGCGCCCCATGATATTCGGCGTAATATCCTTGAGCAGGTCAATATCACCCGGACGCCCTTGCCCATTCTCGATCCGATGAATGATCCGGTACATCCAGTTGGTACCTTCGCGACAGGGTGTGCATTGGCCGCAGGACTCTTCGTAATAGAAGAACGCCAAGCGCTCGAGCGCCTTGACCATGCAAGTTGATTCATCCATTACGATCACTGCACCAGAACCCAGCATCGATCCCGTTTTGGCAATCGAATCGTAGTCCAGCGTGGTATCCATCATCATGTCAGCCGGGACCACAGGTGCAGACGATCCACCGGGAATGACGGCCTTAAGCTTTCGACCACCACGCACCCCGCCAGCAAGCTCAAGCAAGACCGGGAAGGGAGTGCCCATGGGGACTTCGTAATTGCCCGGCCGATTGACATGGCCCGAGACAGAGAAAATTTTGGTCCCGCCGCTATTGGCCTTGCCGGCCTCGAGGTAAGCATCGCCTCCCATGCTCATAATGAATGGGATTGAGCCCAGCGTCTCGGTGTTATTGACCGTGGTCGGCTTGCCGAACAGACCGAAGCTTGCCGGGAAAGGTGGCTTGAACCGCGGCTGCCCCTTCTTGCCTTCGATCGATTCGATAAGTGCCGTTTCTTCGCCACAAACGTAGGCACCGTAGCCATGGTGAGCAAAGAGCTCGAAATCGAACCCTGAGCCAAGGATATTCTTGCCAAGAAAGCCTGCGGCTCGAGCTTCGTCAAGCGCTTCTTCAAAACGCTTATAGATCGCCCAGATTTCACCGTGAATGTAGTTATACCCGCGAGATGCACCAATCGCATAGGCGGCGATGGCCATTCCTTCGATGACGGAGTGCGGGTTATAGCTCAGAAGGTCTCGATCCTTGAACGTTCCCGGTTCCCCCTCATCCGAGTTGCAGACGATGTACTTGTCGATCGGGAAAATACGCGGCATGAAACTCCATTTGAGGCCAGTCGGGAAACCGGCACCACCGCGCCCACGCAGAACAGACTTCTTGACCTCGCTGATCACTTCTTCCTGAGACACTTTTTCGGTCAGGATACGAGTCAGCGCCGCATAACCGCCACGCTTGACGTAATCAGCCAGGTGCCAGGCGTTATCGCCGTCCAGGCCGCGCGTCAGCATCGGATTGATCGAACCGAGAATCGCCATTATTCGAGCTCCGCCAGCAGTTTGTCGATATCCTCGGGCAACATGTGACTGCACATGCGGCGGTTGTTGACCAGCATCACAGGCGCTTCGCCACAGGACCCCATGCACTCACCCTGCTTAAGGGTGAATTTACCGTCGGGCGTCGTTTCGCCATATTCGATCCCGAGCTTCTGCTTGAGGTATTCGCCAGCATCCACACCGCCAGAGAGCATGCAGGGCAGATTGGTGCAAACAGAAAGCTTGTATTTCCCAACCGGCTGCAGGTCGAAGAGGCTATAGAAGGACGCCACCTCGAAAGCCGAAATGGGCGGAATGCCAAGATAATGGGCAACGTATTCGATCGTTTCGTTCGACAGCCAGCCCTTCTCTTCCTGGGCAATCGCCAGCGAGGCGACAACCGCCGACTGCTTGCGATCATCGGGATACTTGGCGATCTCTCGATCGATTCTCTTCAGGGATTCTGTAGTCAGCATCAGCGGTCAATCTCGCCAAAAACAATGTCAATGGTCCCGACCAAGGTCACCACGTCGGCAATCATGTGGCCTCGGGCCAACTCGGTCATCGCCGACAGGTGAACGTAGCTCGGCGAACGCAATTTGAGGCGGTAAGGCTTGTTTGCGCCATCGGAAACCGCATAGACGCCAAACTCCCCCTTCGGATGCTCGATCGCAGAGTAAACCTCGCCAACCGGCACATGCATCCCCTCGGTACAGAGCTTAAAGTGGTGAATCAGCTCTTCCATGTTCGATTTCATTCGTTCGCGGGGCGGAGGGGCAACTTTGTAGTTGTCGGTAATCACCGGCCCGGGATTTGCACGCAACCAGTCAATGCACTGCTTGATGATACGGTTCGACTGACGCATTTCCTCGACGCGAACAAGATATCGGTCATAGCAATCGCCCGTCACCCCGATCGGAATATCAAAATCAAGCTGATCATAAACGGCGTAGGGCTGCTTCTTCCGCACATCCCAGGCAATGCCTGAGCCACGCAGCATCGCCCCGGTAAACCCGAGTTGCAGTGCGCGCTCTGGGGTGACCACCCCGACACCGACCAGACGCTGCTTCCAGATCCGGTTGTCAGTCAGCAAAGTCTCATATTCATCGACGAGCTTTGGGAATCGATTGACGAAATCTTCAAGAAAATCGAGCAAGGTCCCGCTGCGGGTCTCATTGAGACGGCGCACATCGGCAGCGCTCTTCCATTTCGACTCACGGTACTGCGGCATGCTGTCCGGAAGATCGCGATAAACACCGCCAGGCCGATAGTAAGCAGCATGCCAACGCGACCCCGAAACAGCCTCGTAGCAGTCCACCAGATCCTCACGCTCCCTCATGGCATAGAGCATCATGGTCATCGCGCCAACGTCAAGACCATGCGCCCCGATCCACAACAGATGGTTCAGAATGCGCGTGATTTCATCGAACATGACACGGATGTACTGAGCGCGCACAGGAACATCAATGCCCAGGAGTTTTTCGATCGCAAGACAATAGGCATGCTCACTGCACATCATCGACATGTAGTCGAGACGATCCATGTACGGCACAGACTGAATCCAGGTCTTGTGCTCAGCAAGCTTTTCCGTTGCGCGGTGCAACATCCCGATATGAGGATCGGCGCGCACGACAACCTCACCGTCAAGCTCAAGAACCATGCGTAACACACCATGCGCGGCAGGGTGTTGCGGCCCGAAGTTGATCGTGTAATTCTGGATATCAGGCATTTCAGACGTCCCCGTAGGTCTTTTCGCGCACAACTCGCGGCGTAATCTCGCGCAACTCGATCGTTACCGGCTCATAGATCACACGTTGCTGGCTCGGATCGTAGCGCATCTCGACATGGCCGATCACCGGGAAATCCTTGCGGAAGGGATATCCGACAAACCCATAGTCGGTCAGAATGCGACGCAAATCAGGATGGCCTGGGAAAACGATGCCGTAAAGATCAAAGGCCTCGCGTTCAAACCAATTGACCGAATTCCAGATCGCAACAACAGAGGGGACCGTCGGAAATGCGTCATCCTCGGCAAAACAACGAACACGCAAGCGCCAGTTATGGCTTATCGACAGAAGCTGGCTAACCGCCGCATAGCGCCTGCCGGCCCAAGGCTCGTTGCCGTAGGTCGAATAGTCGACACCGCAAAGATCAATCAACTGGGCAAAATCCAGTTCTGGCTCGTCACGCAAAATCTGCATGACAGAATAATAGTCAGCAACAGCGACATCGATACGCAACTCACCTAATGCCAGATTCGAGGACTGGATTCGTTCTCCGAGGTGTGCATGCAACCGCTGGCTAAGCATCTCAAGCTTGGCAGACATATCAGATTCTCGGGTGAATTATCGGGCAATAGTGCTGGTTCGGCGGATCTTGTTCTGCAACTGGAGCAAGCCGTAGATCAACGCCTCAGCGGTCGGCGGGCAGCCCGGCACATAGATATCCACCGGAACAATACGGTCACACCCCCGCACTACCGAATAGGAATAATGATAATAGCCGCCACCATTGGCACAGGAGCCCATGGACACCACCCAGCGCGGCTCAGCCATCTGGTCGTAAACCTTACGCAGGGCGGGCGCCATTTTATTGGTCAGCGTACCCGCGACAATCATCACGTCGGACTGGCGCGGACTTGGACGAAAAACGATACCAAACCGGTCAAGGTCATAGCGCGAGCAACCGGCATGAATCATTTCGATCGCACAACACGCCAGACCAAAAGTCATCGGCCACATTGACCCCGTGCGGACATAGTTGATCAGCTTGTCCGCCGTCGTGGTAATGAACCCCTCTTGCAAAACTCCTTCAATCCCCATCGCCTACTCCCAATCCAGCGCACCCTTGGCCCAGGCATAAACAAAGCCGACCAACAGAATCGCAAGGAAAACCAGCATCTCGATAAAACCAAACCAGCGCACCGACTCGGTTGCGACAATCTCCTTGAAGATCGACGCCCAGGGTACGAGGAAGGCAACTTCGAGATCGAAGATAATGAAGAGAATGGCGATCAGGTAATAGCGCACATCAAACTTCATGCGCGCATCCTCGAAGGCCTCAAAACCGCACTCGTAGGGAGAGAGTTTTTCGCTATCCGGACGATACGGCGCAATGATCAGCCCGGTAATAACCGGCGCAATACCAAAGACGATACCAATCAGGACAAAGATGAAAATCGGAAAGTAGCTTTCCAACATGATCCGCCACGCTTTCGCTCATGTTTAAACCAACAGGGCAAACGCCCTGCAAGCTCTACTTGGTGCCGACGATGAGACTCGAACTCATACGACCGAAGTCACTACCCCCTCAAGATAGCGTGTCTACCAATTTCACCACGTCGGCACTACTCAAAAAACAACCAAGGCAAAGAGGAATATAACCCAAGGCTGTTCTGTCACGGCTTGATATTATTGTGGAATATCCTTCGCTTTCGAGCCTGAACCCGACTTGGATTCAGCCTTTTCAGCTCCGGTTGCAGGCGGCGCCGTAACAGAAAGAGATTCTACCGCATTCTGCATGACTCCGCCAGTAGTTTTTGGCTTATTTGAAGCGATATAGGCCAGCGAGAGGCTAGTCACAAAAAATACGACGGCAAGAATTGCCGTCGTCCGGCTCAGGAAATTGGCCGAACCAGTCGCACCAAACAGACTACCCGAGGCACCACTGCCGAAGGCAGCGCCCATATCGGCACCCTTGCCATGCTGGACTAGAACCAAGCCTACTATCCCAAGAGCTGCCAGCACATGGACCAGCAAAATGATTGTGAAAACAAAATTCATAAGACCTCTTACTGCGCCGCAGCGCGACAAATCGCGAGGAAATCCTCAGCCACCAACGATGCACCACCGATCAGCCCGCCGTCGATATCCGGCATGCCAAACAATTCCTGTGCATTTCCCGGTTTGACACTTCCACCATAAAGAATTTGCAGCGAGTCTGCCACATTTTTGTCCACTGCCATCAACTGGGCACGGATGGCGGCATGCACCTCCTGAGCCTGGGCCGATGTGGCAGTACGCCCGGTACCAATAGCCCATACCGGCTCATAGGCCACCACAGCCTTGGCAAACGACTCAACTCCGGCGCGCTGAATAACGGCATCGATCTGAGCGGAAACAACCGCCATGGTCTGCCCTGCTTCACGCTCAGCCAGCGTCTCGCCAACACAGAGAATCGGCATAAGACCTGCCGACTGGGCGGCAACATATTTTGCAGCGACCAAGGCATCGCTCTCTCCGTAGAGCGAACGACGTTCCGAATGACCGACAAGCACATAGCGGCAAGCAAAATCATTCAACATGGCGCCACTCACTTCACCCGTGAAAGCCCCCTGAACGTGCTCGCTAAGATTCTGGGCACCCCAACTCAGAGACGTCCCTGCGAGCAAAGACTGCAGTTGCGACAAATACGGAAAAGGAGCACAAACGGCCATGGAAACACCGGTCAAGCCAGACGCCCCCGCCAGAACAGCACGTACCAAGGCCTCGTTTGTTTCCAGACCGCCATGCATTTTCCAATTCCCTGCGACCAGCTTTGTACGCATAGAACCCCCGAACGAAAAGGGCGGATTATAGACAAACAGGGCAATCCCGGTCAAACGAACGCCCGGAGAAAGCCCTGTCAGGACAAGTGTTTTGTGTTTCAGGAGGAGCGGCAATCTCCTCCTCTCACAGCGTTTACTCTAGCCGAAACGGCCAGTGATGTAATCCTCGGTCTCTTTGCGTTTTGGTTTGATAAAAATCTGATCAGTCACCCCGAACTCCACCATCTCACCCAAGTACATGTATGCCGTAAAATCAGAAATGCGCGCAGCCTGCTGCATGTTGTGCGTCACGATCAGGATGGTTACCTGCTCCTTCAATTCGGTGATCAACTCTTCGATACTGGCGGTTGCGATCGGATCAAGTGCCGATGTCGGCTCATCGAAAAGCAACAATTCGGGATCGGTAGCCAACGCCCGGGCAATGCAAAGACGCTGCTGCTGGCCACCGGACAGATTCCCCCCAAGGTCTTTCAGGCGATCCTTGACTTCAGCCCACAGGGCAGCACCTCGCAAGGCAGCCTCAACCTTGTCATCGATCACCGAACGCGACGTCTCTCCTCGCACTCGCAGACCATAAGCCACATTTTCATAGATCGACTTGGGAAAAGGGTTGGGCTTCTGGAAAACCATGCTGATGCGCATGCGCACTTCAATAGGATCGACCTCACTCGACAAAAGATTAGTCCGATCAGGATGGAAATCGATCGCCCCCTCATACCGATTACCCGGGTAAAGGTCGTGCATGCGATTGAAACAGCGCAGATAGGTGGACTTGCCGCAACCGGAAGGACCGATCAGCGACGTCACCTTCTTTTCGTAGATCGGCATGTCGATGCCTTTTAGCGCCTGAAAGCTACCGTAAAAAAAATTCAGCCCTCTGGCTTCGGCCTTAAGCGCGGCCGGTGTTTCTGGAATCGTGTAATCAGTCATTCGATCGTCACCGTTTGTTTTGAGGTTACCACTTGATGTTCTTGCGCAGGCGGTAGCGTAGCCAGATGGCCAGGCCATTCATGGTTAGCGTCATCAACACGAGGATAAAACCAGCTGCCGCCGCATTGTTCAAAAATGCCGCCTCGGGGCGCGACGTCCAGTTAAACATCTGGATCGGCATGACGGTAAAGGGAGCTGCCAGCCAATCAAACATACCCGCCGGCGGTTCTCCCTGAAAAGGCATAGGTGGCAAAAAGGCGATGAAGGTCAACGCGCCGACCGTGATGATCGGAGCTGTTTCACCGATCGCCCGCGCCATACCGATGATCACGCCTGTCAGGATCCCTGCACTCGAATAGGGGACGATGTGGTTGCTGACCACCTGCCAAGTTGTCGCCCCGCACGCATAAGCCCCCTCACGGATCATCTGCGGTATGGCCCGGATCGCTTCGCGCGTCGCCACGATGACAACGGGCAGGATAAGAAGCGCCAGCGTCAGGCCAGCTGTCAGAATGCTCTGTCCGAAACCGAAGGTGTAGACAAACAGGCCAAGCGCGAGGAGACCATAGATAATCGAAGGTACGCCGGCAAGGTTGGTGACGTTGATCTCGATGATGTCGGTCACCCAGTTTTTTGGCGCATATTCTTCAAGATACACCCCTGCGGCCACCCCCAGCGGGACGGCAGCGCAGGCTGTAACCAACATAACCAGAATCGAGCCAACCCAGGCAGAAAGGATGCCGGCATTGGCGGCACGCCGCGAGGGGAAGGACGTCAAAAAATCCAGGTCGATCCGCCCAATACCCTTGATTGCCATATCGGCAAAGAGCGCAGCAAAGGTCATCAGCCCTAGCATCAGCGCCAATATCCCAATCACGGCAAACATGACATCCCAGCGCTTGTGTGCTGCGATCATCACCCGCATTTCATGGAGTTCTTTAGGTGACATTTCAATAAACCTCACGGTACTTCTTGCGCATGTAATAACCGATCAAATTGAACACCAAGGTCATGAGCATCAAAGTCAACCCAGCGGCAAAGATCGTCTGGTAAGCGATGCTGCCGTGCGGAAGATCACCGAGGGCGACCTGAACGATAAATGAGGTGATGGTTGCTCCGGGCTGAGTCGGATCAAAGGTCAGGTTAGGTTGCATACCGGCGGCTACGGCAAGGATCATTGTCTCTCCCACTGCCCGAGAAACCCCGAGAATATAGGCAGAGGCAATCCCAGACGTTGCCGACGGCACAACGACACGCAAAGCGGTTTGCAGGCGCGTCGCCCCGGTGGCATACGACCCTTCACGAAGCGCCATCGGTACGGCACGCATGGCATCTTCGGATAATGAGGCAACATAGGGAATGATCATGATCCCCATGACGATACCCGCCGAAAGGAGGTTGAATCCTGGCAACTCGGGAAAGACACGTTGCAGCAACGGGGTCAGGAAGAGCAACGCAAAATACCCGTAGATGATGGTAGGAATCCCCCCAAGCAGCTCAAGGAACGGCTTGGCGATTTCGCGCACGGAAAACGGCGCGAATTCCGACAGATAGATGGCAATCACCGTACCAAGGGGCACAGCCACCAGGAGCGCCACGGCAGAACTCGTGAGCGTCCCAGAGAGCAAGACGATGATGCCGTAATGAGCATCCTCAAAAAGGGGGGTCCATTGCGTATCAAAAAGAAATTCGGTGATCGGCACGTGCCGGAAAAACGACCATGACTCGCCGATCAGGATGTACACGATCGCCGTGGTTGTAAACACCGAGACAAATGCGGCAAGGAACAGCAGCGCCTCAATGCAGCGCTCCTTGAGATGCCGCGTGTAATCCTTGCGCAGACGTGCGCTCGCTCGGTCAGTGGATTGTGCAGCCACCGCGGCGGTTGATTGTGCATTCAATGCATACTCTCCAGACGAAGCCCCCCGTTAAACCAAGCAGCAAACGGAGGGCAAAGAGGCTTACTACTTAGCCTCGATCTTCATGAGTTCGTCGATGGTCAAGCCAACCTTGTTTTCACCGTCGAACTTGGTTCCGACCTGAGCCTTTGAAAAATGATTCAGGTTATAGGTATAGGCTTTGCTCGGCAGCGGCACATACTTCACCTCCTTGGCCAGCTTTTCGCCGTGCTTCATATAGAACTCGACGAACTCCTTAACCTCCGGGCGAGTGGCCGCCTTGGCGTTAACATAGATGAAAATCGGGCGTGCCAGGGGTTGATACGTTCCGTTAACGACCGTTTCAAGCGACGGTGCTACCGGCGCCTTCCCGCCCGCAGTCACCGCAACCGCCTGCACTTTATCCTTGTTCTCGATGTAATAGGCGTAGCCGAAGTAGCCTAGACCGCCAACATCACGCGCCACGCCTTGAACGAGCACATTGTCGTCCTCCGAGGCAGTAAAGTCGCCGCGCGTCGCCTTGGATTTGCCGTTAATCGCCTCGGTGAAGTACTCAAAGGTGCCGGAATCGGCGCCCGGCCCGTACAGCTTGAGCGGGCGATCCGGCCATTCGGGATTGACCTGTTTCCAGTTCGTGATCTTGCCCTGCGCCGCAGGCTCCCAAATCGCCTTCAGCTGCTCAACCGTCATCGTCTTTGCCCAGGTGTTCTTGGGATTAACCACAACCGTCAGTGCATCATAAGCCACAGGCATTTCGATGAACTGAATACCTGCCGCCTTGCAGTCCTCGATTTCTTTTTTGGTGATCGGCCGCGAGGCATTCGAAACATCTGTTTCACCTCGACAGAATTTCTTGAATCCACCGCCTGTTCCGGATATTCCGACCGTGACACGAATCTTGTTCTGCTTGGACTTTTGAAAGTCCTCCGCCACCGCCTCTGTGATCGGATAGACCGTCGACGAACCATCTGCCTTGACCATGGCCTGTGCGTGGGCCTGCACAGCAATCGAAACGCCCACCACCGACAATGCGGTGCAGGCAACAACCCGGGCAATCTTCATCGCAACACTCCTCAGCTAAACTGCACACATGGTGCGGGATAGGATGCAGTCTAGCGAGGCAATGTTACGGTGCTGTTACATGTTTCCTTCCAGCTTACCCGGCAACCGCTTCACGGACCGCGTTGGCCAACTGCTCCGCACTCGCTTGAACAAGCGAAGCATCCCGCCCTTCGACCATCACCCGCAACAGGGGCTCTGTCCCGGAAGCACGCAGCAGCACCCGTCCTTCTCCCTTCAGGGCGGACTCAACGGCCTGCCGCGCCGCCTCGATCTGAGGATGATCTTTCCATGGAAAACCTTTGACCAGCGGCACGTTGATCAAAACCTGCGGATACAAGGTCAGCTGACCTAACAAGTCGGCAAGCGCCCCCCCTTGCTGTCGCAAGGCGGAAAGCACCTGCAGGGCGGCAACGATCCCGTCACCGGTCGAGTGCCTGTCAAGACAGAGCAGATGACCGGAATTCTCACCACCGAACAGCCACCCACGCTCGCTCAGCATTTCGAGGACATAGCGGTCGCCCACCGCAGCGCGCGCGAAAGGCACACCCAATTCTGCCAACGCGTGCTCGAGGGCAAGATTGGTCATCAACGTCCCCACTACGCCAGCCACCGGCCCCTGGCGCAGACGATTTCTGACCACGGCAAAAAGGAGTTGGTCGCCATCGTATATTTCTCCGGACGCATCGACCATGATCACCCGGTCAGCATCGCCGTCGAGCGCGATTCCAAGATCGGCACGGTGGGCCAGGACTGCGGCACTCAGCGCCTGGGGCGCCGTCGCCCCCACGTCCTTGTTGATATTGAGCCCGTTCGGCTCGGCACCGATGGACACAACTTCGGCCCCCAACTCGTGAAAGACGTGTGGCGCAATGTGGTAAGCCGCACCATGTGCACAATCAAGCACGATCTTCAGTCCGCGCAAATCAAGATCGTTCGGGAAGGAACTCTTGCAGAATTCGATGTAACGCCCGGCAGCATCCTCGATCCGCCGTGCACGTCCGAGTTCGGATGAAGGCACGCAAACGAACGGCGCATCGATCCCGGCCTCAATTTCAGCTTCAATAGCATCATCGAGCTTGGTGCCATGCGCCGAAAAAAACTTTATGCCATTATCGTAATACGGATTGTGCGAAGCGGAGATGACAACTCCAGCCTGCAGACGCAAAGCCCGTGTCAGGTAAGCAATTGCAGGCGTTGGCATCGGGCCAACTAGGCAGACATCAACCCCAGCTGCCGAAAAACCGGCTTCCAACGCCGCCTCAAGCATGTAGCCGGAAATCCGGGTGTCCTTGCCAATCAGGACCGCCGGGCGCTCGCCCGCCTTCAAATGCCCGCGCTCCGGTGCATGCGCTACCAGTACCTTGCCCGCCGCGAAGCCAAGGCGCATCACGAAATCCGGGGTAATCGGTGCCTGGCCGACACGACCACGCACGCCATCCGTGCCGAAGTATTTTCTCGACATTCAAATTCTCATCAATTAAACGAAAGCGTCATTTTAATGAAACCAAGCCTCCCTAAGCTAGCAAGGGTTGGAACACAATTATTTTCCCATGCCCATGCTTACCACCCTGTCAAGATTCATACCGACCGGCATGCAAGACACCGACATGGATTGCCCAAGCCGCAACGACCTTCTCGAGATTATCGAGAACCGAAGATTGACTGCCTTGTTCCAGCCGATTGTCGACTACCGCGACCACAGCTACTTCGGTTTCGAAGGCCTCATCAGAGGCCCGGCAGAATCGCTTCTGAACACCCCACTCGCCCTGTTCTCGTCGGCCGAAAAATACGGTTTACGATCCCAGCTTGAAGCAGCGTGTCGAGAAACTGTTTTGCACGCTTTCTCGCGACTCAAACTCCCTGGCAGGCTATTTCTCAACAACAGCCTGGAAGCACTGCATGACGAGCATCTGCTTGCCGCTGATGGCCTCGAAGGCCTGTACCGCCTCGGCATTCACCCATCACGCATTGTGATTGAGCTGACTGAAAACCAACATATCGGCGACTATCCTGGCATCCGCGAGGTTCTTACGCGGCATCGGGCAAACGGATTCAAGATTGCGATTGACGATCTTGGCGAAGGCTTCGCCAATCTTCGCATGTGGTCTGAAGTTCAGCCTGATTATGTGAAGATCGACCGACACTTCATCAATGGCATCGCTACCGAGAGACTCAAGCACCACTTCGTGAAAGCGATGCAGAGCCTGGCCGAAAGCTGCTCTGCACAAATCGTGGCAGAAGGTATCGAAACGGAAGCCGACTTCCTGGCCGTACGTGATATCGGTATCGCTTACGGCCAAGGTTATTTGATCGAAAGACCAAGCCACACTCCCCTACAGGTGCCCACAGCATCGGTCAGCAACTTGCTCAAGCAAACGGCTGTTCTCGTTTTTCCGAGCAGCCAGGCAATGACCGACAATGTCACTGTGCGCATCCTGACCCGCCCGATCGAAGCCGTCTCGGAACACACCAGCAACGGGGAAGTGTTCCGCCGTTTCGAAACTGACCCGACACTCGCAGCACTGCCGGTTGTCAGTCATGGACAAGCCATTGGCCTGATCAACCGACAGGAGATGGTCAACCGCTGGGCCCGCCCCTTCGGTCGAGAGGTTTTCGGTAAAAAACCCTGCGCTTGCCTGATGGATTCACAACCACTGTGCATCGAGGAATCAAAGACCCTGCAGGAGGCTGCACTGATAGTGAGTCGCTCGACGCAACATCATATCAATGACGGTTTTATCGTCACCCGCAAAGGCCAGTACATCGGCCTTGGCAATACCTACAAGCTCATCGGTCTGATCACCGAAATGCAGATCCAGGCTGCCCGCTATGCCAACCCCCTGACGCAGTTACCGGGCAATGTTCCGATCAACGAACACATAGACCGCCTGCTGGAAGGCAGGGTGAGCTTTCATGCCTGTTACTTCGATATAGATAATTTCAAGCCCTTCAACGACGTCTTCGGATATCGCAGGGGGGATGATGTGATCCAGGCGCTGGCTCGCACACTTTGCGACCACCTTGATGGATTGCTGGATTTTTGTGGCCACATCGGCGGCGACGACTTCATCGTCCTGTTCCAGAGCAGCGATTGGGAAAAAAGGTGCCATGACATTCTGGCTTCATTCGAGAAGCAGATGAGGGGAGCCATCGCCTCCAACTCACTTAAAGACGGTGGTTATTACGCGGAAAACCGCCAAGGGCGGCTCGAGCACCACAAACTTCCATCGCTGTCGATCGGTGCTGTCAGTATCTTTGCAGGAGATTACGAATCGCACCGAGAAGTATCATCCGCCGCCAGTGAGGCTAAGCGTGTTGCCAAACGAAGTGCTGGAAACTCAATGTTTATCGAGCGACGCCAACCGCACAGGACGCCAAGTCAGGCAAACGCCCCGATCTCGCCCTACCTTTCTGATCTAATTTCCTTATGACGTTCAACGCCAAGGTGGATTGATGCCCCGAAAGCGTTTCAGTTCCTGCGCCAGACAGCCGCTGAGGCATTCGATTCGACCCTCAATCCAACCATGCAAAATGGGGGGTATAGTTTCTGCAGGCACCAAGGTCTCAAGCAAACGAGTCGCTGTATAGTGATCATTCAAGCTACCCAGCAAGTCTTGCAAGGCAACCAGAGATGACTGGTATGACAACTGCCGCTTTCGCGGGAACAAGGGAGAGAAAATCTCCTGCGCATACCGTAAACGTTTGAAATCGATGCGCAAGGAATGGAATTGCTCGGCCGATAAAGAATCGGCAGGTATCGTCACTTTTCCGATAGCACGTTCGATTCGACGTAGACGCTTCCTGGCGAAGTTTTTAAGATCCAGATCACGGTATTTTTCTGGCACCTTGGCTTTGCCAATCGTCGCAGGCGCCTCACGCATCAGGGCTGCACAAAAGGCAAGCATCAGACGACTGTAGTCGCGTCCCTTGAAGACCTTTAGCGCCTCAATGCCTGCCTTCACCCGCGCATCTTCCGAGCGAGTACTCAGCAGCTCTAGACCATCAAAATGCGGAAATTTGCCTCCAAATGACTGCAATGTCTCGCCGATTAATACATCCCAATCTCTGAGCCCTCCCAAAGAACGAGCGACTTCCCGCCAACGGGGCGAATACACATCGACAAACTCCGGCGCCAAAACAGGGGAAAAAAACTTGAAGGCACAGCGCAGACGACGAATGGCCACTCGTGCCTGATGCACAAATTCAGGATCCTGACCGATGGCAACACCCGCTTCATTGCGCTGTAACTGCACCAGACAACTCAAGGCAATGGCCCGGAAAGCCTCGATGGGAGCCATTTCCGCGGACAGTTTCGGCACCAGGCCTTTAACCGGCCGTAACACCTGCCCACCGGCAAGCACATAGCCCCGCTCAGCCTTGCTCTGAATTTCCGGATGAAGCATGTAATCGTGCGCCAGAGTAATCGCCAGATCGAACAAAGCATCGGTTGCCCCACCCTCGAGCAATTCCAGTTCGATCTCGCACAAGGGAGAACGAAAGGATTTTCCGCTACCATCCTCGGCCCGCACATCCCCACGGTCAAGAACGAGTTCAATACGCGAACCGGCGAAATCAAGAACCCAGGCGACACGAGAAAAATCAGTCGTAAACACTGGCCGCAAATCCTTTTGGATTCCCTCGAGAAATGCACGCAAGGAACGGTCATCGACCGGGGAAAAGTCGAATACTCCCGGCTGAGTGGGAGCTTCCCACTCATTACGCTGAGCCAGCCCCCCCGGTCCGGAATCTCCGCCCTTGACCGTCATAACCCAATCGCTCTGGCCACGACGCCTGAGGCGCAGAGCAACGCCACGCTGTCGCAAGGCAAAATCGGAGGTATCGAAGTATGTATTGTAGAGGCGCCGCCGCACCGGTGGCGTCGCGAGCAAAAGCGGGTGACGGAGCAAACGCCTGGCCTCTGCGGCAGAAAGGGTTAGCTTGAGTTCGATTTCCTTTGACATACACTCTCCGGAGAGGGCGTTGAGCAACCGGCAGTGCCGCCTCAAGGCAATCACCGCCGGTTCTGCTGAATCAGGGCGATCAATTTTGCCAGCATAGCAGATTCGGCATGCCGTTATGCAGCTATGCATATCGATTACCCCAGGGAAGCGCTGAATGAACGTCTGCGCAGACAGAGGTTTTCGGCGGCGTTATCCGGTGCCTGCTCCAGGGCGTATCTTCTTGATTTATCCTGGTCACTACACGCTTGATGCCTTGCCCGCCATCCCACTCGGCGAGTTCTACCGCGCCTCCTTAAATGCCTTGAGGATCAACCGCCGGAGGTGCGAGTGCTTGCATGATCGCAAGAACATCCCGTGTTTCAGCCACATCATGCACACGAATGACCCCCGCGCCTTTCTGCGCGGCAAGCAGGGCTGAGGCCACACTAGCCGCCAATCGAGCCTCGACCGGCCGCCCGGTAATCAGGCCAAGCATCGACTTGCGCGACACCCCGGCAAGAAGAGGCAAACCATCCTTGGCAAGTTCAGGCATAGCCCTGAACAAACTCACGTTATGTTCCAGGGTTTTTCCAAAGCCAAACCCCGGATCCAGGAGCAGACGCGATGCATCAACTCCGGCCTGGACCGCGATTGCAACACGACCTGCAAGAAAGGAGCGCACCTCGGCCACCACATCGGCATAGTGCGGCTGCTGCTGCATGGTCAACGGCTCTCCTTGCATGTGCATCAAGCAAATCCCGCACTCACTCGTTGAGACCGCTTCAAGGGCACCCGGCATGCGCAAGGCAAAGATGTCATTGACCATGTCGGCTCCATGTGCAAGAGCCGCGCGCATTACCTCGGGCTTGTAGGTATCGACAGACAGCGGCACGCCGCAATCGCGCAGTCCATCGAGTACGGGCAGCAAGCGATCCAGTTCATCCGCAAGCGAAGTCGGCGTAGCCCCCGGACGAGATGACTCGGCGCCAAGGTCGAGCAGATCGGCTCCTGCCTCGATCTGATGCCATGCATGCCGCAAAGCCGCTTCATGGTTCGCCGCCACCCCATCGCCAGAAAACGAATCCGGTGTCAGGTTGACAATACCCATGATCAGCGGTCGATCAAGTTTGAGCGAAAATTTGCCGCAGCGCATCGTTCGCACGTGGAGACTCCCAAAAAAACGGGGGAGCATCGCTCCCCCTGTTCATTTCAAACCTGGATCAAACCGTCTGCTCGGTACTCGGAGCCGGATCTGCCGGAGGCGCATCATTGGCCGCAGGTGGGGTGGCAGCCTGCACTGACTTCGGGGGACGCGGCACACGACCGGCCATGATGTCATCGATTTGCTCGGCATCGATGGTTTCCATTTCCATCAATGCCTTGGTCATCGCCTCTACCTTGTCACGATTTTCTTCGAGCAGTTTGCGCGCCAAAGCGTACTGCTCATCGATGATGCGACGGATTTCGGCATCGACCTTCTGCATCGTCGCTTCAGATACATTCTTGTGAGTAGTCACCGAACGCCCGAGGAAGACTTCGCCTTCATTCTCGCCATAAACCATCGGACCCAGAGCCTCCGACATCCCGTAGCGGGTCACCATGTCGCGCGCCATTTGCGTCGCGCGTTCGAAGTCATTGGAGGCCCCCGTGGTCATCTGGTTCATGAACAGTTCTTCGGCAATACGACCGCCGAAGAGTACTGCGATACGACTCATCAGGTAGGTGCGATCATAGGCATACCGGTCTTCTTCCGGCAACTGCATGGTGACACCCAGGGCACGCCCGCGCGGAATAATTGTGACTTTATGCACTGGATCGGACTTCGGCACCAGTCGGGCAACGACGGCATGCCCGGACTCGTGATATGCCGTATTCAGTTTCTCTTCATCGTTCATGACCATGCTGCGCCGTTCGGCGCCCATCATGATCTTATCCTTGGCCTTCTCGAAGTCCTCCATGTCGACAAGGCGCTTGTTGCCTCGCGCAGCGAACAGGGCAGCCTCGTTCACCAGGTTGGCGAGATCGGCGCCGGAGAATCCGGGCGTGCCACGCGCAATGATGTCGGCCTTCACGTCGCCGGCCAGCGGCACCTTGCGCATATGCACATTCAGAATTTGCTCACGCCCACGGATATCGGGAAGCGGCACCACAACCTGCCGGTCGAAACGGCCGGGACGCATCAGCGCCGGGTCCAGAACATCGGGACGGTTGGTCGCTGCAATCACGATGATGCCGGAACTGCCTTCAAAACCATCCATTTCAACCAGCATCTGGTTGAGCGTCTGTTCACGCTCGTCGTTGCCGCCACCGAGGCCGGCTCCGCGCTGGCGTCCGACGGCATCGAGTTCGTCGATGAAGATGATGCACGGGGCGTGCTTCTTGGCGTTCTCGAACATATCGCGCACACGTGCTGCGCCAACGCCGACAAACATCTCGACAAAGTCCGAGCCCGAAATCGAGAAGAACGGCACCTTGGCCTCCCCGGCGATGGCTTTGGCCAGCAGGGTCTTGCCGGTACCGGGATTGCCGACGAGCAGAATGCCCTTGGGAATGCGTCCGCCAAGCTTCTGGAACTTGGATGGGTCGCGCAGGAAGTCGACCAGTTCGGAGACTTCCTCTTTCGCCTCGTCGCAACCGGCGACGTCAGCAAAAGTGATGCTGTTGCTCGATTCATCGAGCAGACGCGCCTTGCTCTTGCCGAACGAGAAAGCCCCCCCCTTGCCTCCGCCCTGCATCTGGCGCATGAAGTAGACCCACACGCCGATCAGAAGCAACATTGGGAACCAGTTGAGGATGGCACTGACCAGGAAGGATTGTTCCTCTTCTGGCTTGGCCTCAACCTGGACATTATTTTTGAGCAGGTCGGAAACCATCCACAGGTCCGGCGGCGCATACGTCGTAATTTTGCGCCCATCGTTGGTCGTTGCCTTAAGCACTCGCCCTTCGATGACCACCTTTTTGATTGTTCCCCGACCGACTTCATCAAGGAACTGCGAATACTCCATCGACGCCTGTGGCGCCTGACGGGAATTGAACTGGTTGAAGACGGTCATCATCACCATGCCGATGA
>CAZHFS010000023.1:0-18174 GCA_964531885.1 uncultured Propionivibrio sp. | reverse complement strand
GCAAACTGCTGTACAACATGGACGACCTCGAGGCGATGGAATTCCTGCTCGACAAAATCAAGGCGACCAAGACCAACGCCGAGTTCTTTGACTCGATGCGCCGCTAGTAGCTTGTTTCAACGAGTGATTGCAAAGCTCAGAAAAAACAAGGATAATTGTTTGTTTCCGGAGTCGGCCACCGAACTGCCCATGGCATTTCGAGCCGGCTAGTTCTGACCCACAGGAATTCCCAGCGATGAAATCCGACATCCATCCCGATTACGCCGACGTCCAAGTCACCTGCTCGTGCGGCAACGTGTTCACCACCCGTTCGACGCTCAAGAAGCCGCTGCACATTGAAGTCTGCTCGGCCTGCCACCCGTTCTACACCGGCAAGCAAAAGATCATTGACACGGCGGGTCGCGTCGAGAAGTTCAACAAGAAGTACTCGATGTACAAATCGGCTTAAGCTGTTCGTACAACGCTCACGCGTTCATGAAAAGGCAGCCTTGGGCTGCCTTTTTTGTTTTGCCGGGTAACACCCCGCAGCTCAAGACAAGACAGCGTAGAATACCCGTCCCATAGATCAAACCCAGCGCCGCACGCACGCTGCTTTCTCGCCAATACAAAGTACAAGGTCCAGTCGCACACCATGCCTTTTCTCCAGGATCATCCGCGTTTCTCCAGCATCAAACTCCCGCCAAGCGGTTGGGTGTTGGCCATTCTGCTCTCGGTCTATATCTGCACCGGGCTGATCGGTCACGACCCCTGGAAACACGATGACGCCATCACCATTGGCCTGGTTTACGACATTTACACCAACGGCAACTGGCTGACCCCTCAACTGGCCGGCCAGCCTTATCCCGACGCTCCCCTGTATTACTGGGTCGCCGCAACGGCTGCACACCTGTTTTCCTGGATTCTCCCCTTGCACGACGCCTCGCGACTGGCAAGTGGCATTTTCACCCTGTTGGCCCTCGAATTCATCCTGCTTGCCGCCCGAGAGTTGCATGGCAAAGAACATTCCGCCGTGGCTCCACTGGCCCTGGCTGGCAGCATCGGTTTTCTCTACCACGCCCACGAAGCGCAGCCCATGCTGGCGGCGCTTTGCGCGCAGGCCGCCGCCTACTGGGCTCTGGCCCTGCTGCCGCGCCGACCGGGCTTTGCGACCCCCGTACTGGGTGCAGCCCTGGCCGCAAGTTTCCTATCCAACGGCCTGCTCCCGGTTCTGGCTCTGCTGCCTGCGATCGCGCTTTCACTGTGGCAGAGCGACAACAAACCCCGACTAATCGCCCATCTCGCCGCTGCGCTGCTCGTTGCCTGCGCGCTCAGTGCCTTCTGGCTGCTCCCCCTCTGGCTCACCGCGCCCAAATATTTGCTGAGTTTCTTTGCCAGCGAGTCATCCACCTTGTTGGCGGCAACCAACCCAATCGCCAACATCCTGCGCCAACTCAATCTCCTGACTTGGTACGCCTGGCCCGCCTTGCCGCTGGCCGCCTGGGCTCTCTGGTCCAAGCGCCGGTTGCTAAACAGCCGGCCCATGGCCTGGCCTGGGCTCTCCTTCGTTGCCGTTCTGCTTATCCTGGGCGTCGGCGTCGATATCCGCAGCGCACCGGCTTTACTTCTCCTGCCTCCGCTCGTCTTGATTGCCGCACCCGGGGTTGCCTCCTTGCGCCGCGGCGCCGCGAACGCCTTCGACTGGTTCGCGATGATGACCTTCACCTTTTTCGCCGGATTTGCCTGGATCGCCTGGAGCGCACTGACTTTCGGCTGGCCGGAACGCCTTGCTCGCCAAGCACTACGCCTCCACCCAGGATTTACTGGCAGTTTCGACCCCTTTGCCGCTGCGTTCGCGCTGGCCTGTACGCTCGCCTGGCTGTGGCTGATCGCCACCACCCCACGTTCGCCGATGCGCAGCCTGATGCACTGGATGGCAGGCCTGACCCTGTTCTGGCTGCTCGTCGCCATGCTCTGGATGCCGTGGATCGACTACGGCAAGAGTTACCGGCCCGTTGCCGGCGCGTTGTCGTCGGCCATCCCGGCCCGGGCCGCCACTGGCAAGCCGGACCAAGGCCGCTGCATCGCCAATGGCAACCTGCCCAATTCGATCCTCGCCACCTTTGATTATTACAACGGGATTCGCACCCTACCGCTCAACAGCGACGAGGGAAAACGCTGCAACTGGCTGCTCGTGCTTGGCGAAGTGCGTAATCCGGAAGGCATTACTGCCGCCGGCTGGCGCAAAACCTGGGAAGGCAAGCGCCCGGGTGATCGGCGCGAGAGTGATAAATTCCACCTGTACCGGCGCGACCGCGCCCGCCCAACGGCAGATCTCCCGGAACTCCCGCCCACCGATACGCGAGAAACCGCCATCCCTGCGCCGCGCCCCTGACTAAGCAAGCGCTACCAAGCCGGATGATCTGGCTTTGGAGCTCACAAATAAAATGGCGGGCGGGATGCAACAGAAACCCCACCCCGGAACACCGCGACGGAAGCTTAACAAACGATAAACGCTGTTGAGAACAGCGGACTATGCCGCCGATTCATCACCTGACCCACACCGCCATTGCTCCACGCATCCAAAACACTAGGCGCGGATAAAATGCTCCCGGTAATACTGCAGCTCGGCGATCGATTCGCGGATATCGGCCAGCGCCGTGTGGTCGGCCTTCTTGACGAATCCTTTGGCAATCTCAGGCTGCCAGCGGCGACACAACTCCTTGAGCGTGCTGACATCGATATTGCGGTAGTGGAAATAGGCTTCGAGGCGAGGCAGGTAGCGCACCATGAAGCGCCGGTCCTGGCCGATTGAATTACCGCACATCGGCGTTGCGCGCTCTGGCACCCACTGCTGCATGAAAGCCAAAGCCTCAGCCTCAAGGCCGGCTTCGTCGAGCGTCGAGGCGCGTACGCGCTCGATCAATCCCGAGCGCCCGTGCGTGCTCTTGCACCAATCATCCATCGCATCGAGCTGCGCCTCGGACTGATGCACCACCCACACCGGCGATTCGGCCAACGTATTGAGATTGGCGTCAGTAACGATCATCGCCATCTCGAGGATGCGCTCACGCTCAGGATCAAGCCCCGTCATTTCCATATCCAGCCAAACAAGCTGATTGGCGTCTTGTGCCATATAATTCCTCCAAAATTTCATTCTCTCACAGCTGCATGGCCAATTCCTTCACCCTCGCTTTTCTGCTCGCCCTCCTCCTGATGCTGGCTTTGCGCCAGTGGCTTTCTCGCCGGCAACTGGCACACGTTGCCGCACACCGGGACCAGGTGCCAGCCCAATTCGCAGAACGCATCGATCTCGCCGCCCACCAGAAAGCGGCCGACTACACACTGGCCAAGACCCGCTTCGGGCGTTTCGGCCTGGCCCTCGAAACCGTTCTCCTGATCGGCTTCACCTTCGGCGGCGGCTTACAGGCTCTGCACGAATTCTGGACTGCCTACACCGACGGCCTCACCTACGGCGTGGCACTGATCTTCAGTGTGATGCTCATCTCTGCGGCACTCGAACTCCCCCTCTCGCTCTACGCCCAATTCAGGATCGAGGAGCGCTTTGGCTTCAATCGCATGACCTATGGACTGTTTTTCAGCGACCTTGCCAAGCAAACCCTGATCGGCTTTCTCATCGGGACCCCGCTGCTGTACGCCGTCCTGTGGCTCATGTCACGTATGGGTGATCTCTGGTGGCTCTATGTCTGGCTACTGTGGTGTACGTTCAACCTGCTCATCCTGTTCATCTACCCAACCTGGATCGCCCCCCTGTTCAATAAATTCACCCCCCTGGCCGACGCCGAACTCAAAGCGCGCATCGAAGCCCTGCTCGCCCGTTGCGGATTCTCCTCCGCAGGTCTCTTCGTGATGGACGGTTCAAAGCGCTCGAACCACGGCAATGCCTATTTCACGGGTTTCGGGCGAAACAAGCGCATCGTTTTCTTTGACACTCTGCTAGGGCGGCTGCAAGCCTCTGAGGTCGAGGCTGTTCTGGCACACGAACTCGGCCATTTCAAGCGCCACCACATCGTCAAACGCATTGCCCTGCTGTTTACTGCGACGCTCGCCTTCCTTGCCATTCTGGGCCAGCTGATCAATCTCCCTGGCTTCTATACAGGCCTCGGCGTCGAGGCACAAAACACGGCAATGGCGCTGATCCTTTTCTTTCTTATTGCCCCTGCTTTCACCTTCCCGCTCTCCCCGCTCACCAGCATGCTCTCGCGCCGCCATGAATACGAGGCCGACGCGTACGCGGCGGAACAAACGTCAGCAGCGGATTTGGCACACGCGCTCGTCAAGCTCTACGAAGATAATGCCGCAACACTCACGCCTGACCCCATTCACTCCTTGTTTTACGACTCGCACCCTCCCGCTGCACTCCGGGTCGCCCGGCTGATGCCATGAGCCAAGGGACTGTCGTCGCCGCCCATGGCCGCCAATACGCCGTCGAACTCCCCGACGGTACGATTTTGCGCTGTTTTACACGCGGCAAGAAGAGCGATCTGGCTTGCGGCGACCGGGTCGAAATCAAGTCGATCGGCGACGGACAAGGGGTTATCGAGCGCATCGGCGAACGGCACAGCCTGCTGTATCGCTCCAACGAATTTCGCGAAAAGCTCATTGCGGCCAACGTCACCCAAGTCGTCATCGTCGTCGCCACCGAGCCGTCCTTTTCCGACGAACTCATCACCCGCTGCCTGCTCGCCTGCGAGAGCCAGGACATCGCCCCGCTCATCGTGCTGAACAAATGCGACCTCACCGACCGCCTGCCTGCGGCGCGTGCGACCTTGACCCCGTTTTCCGCCCTCGGATATCGCATTCTCGAGCTTTCAGCCAAGGCTGACATCACCCCGCTGAAAACCTGCCTGAGCGGACAGACCAGCGTACTGGTGGGTCAATCGGGGATGGGTAAATCAACGCTGACCAATGCCCTCATCCCCGATGCCAATGCAGCGACACGAGAAATATCGACCGCGCTCGATTCAGGCAAGCACACCACGACACATGCCACACTCTACCGCCTCGATGCCGAAAGTGCCCTGATCGATTCGCCGGGGCTGCAGGAATTCGGCCTGAACCATCTCGATGCAGACACACTCGAACGCGCGTTTCCGGAATTGCGGCAGCGCCTCGGCGAATGCCGTTTCCGCAACTGCCGCCACGACCTCGAGCCCGGTTGCGCCGTGCGCGCTGCGCTCGAAGCAGGCGCCATTGATGCGCGACGTCATGCCGTTTTCAGACGACTGCGCGATGCCCTGCGCTAAATTACACGTTAAAGCCAAACTCACCATGAACGACATTGTCCTTTCCAGAAAAAACACCAAAAGCATGCCAGAAGCCCGGGCAGCCGCCGAGCATCTGGCGCAGGAACTCAACAGCTCTTTTGGCCTGCGCAGTCGCTGGCAGGACGACGCTCTCCATTTCGAGCGTCCCGGCGTCAATGGCGAACTGGCCATCAGCGAAGAGGACGTCACCCTCACCGTTCATCTCGGTTTTTTCCTGGCAGCGCTCAAGCCAAGCATCGAACGGGAGGTGCACCGCTACTTCGAGGAAAATTTCTCGGGCTGAGCTGCCGTCACAACCTCCTTCAGATACCGGTTTGCAACACAAAGAGTGGCAAGCCGCCGAATCCCCTTCCCCTCTTTTGCCGGCAGAGGAATGCCGATGCTAAGCTCAGCGCATCAACGAAACGACGGGCAAACGGACACGGGTGATGGACGGCAAACCGAAGCGGCGAACGCGCGAGCGCATCCTTGAAACCAGCCTGCGGCTTTTCAATGCGTTTGGCGAACCCAATGTCACCACCACCGCCATTGCCGACGAACTCGGTATCAGCCCTGGCAATCTGTACTACCACTTCCACAGCAAGGACGAGATCGTTGAAGCGATCTTTGCCGAATTCGAGCGCCAGATCACGGCCTTGCTCAGCATTCCGTCCGATCAACCTGCGGACGTCGAAGACATCTGGTTTTTTCTGCATCTTCTCTTCGAGCAGATCGGACGTTACCGCTTCTTCTACCGCGACCTGGACGATCTGCTGACGCGCAATCGCACCCTGGAAACCCACTTCCGACGCCTGATCGATCTGAAAGAAAAGGCCGGGCTGCGCCTGTGCAAAAACCTCGCAGCCAGTGGCGCGCTACAAGCCTCCTCGAGCGAGTTGGCAACGCTGGCAACGAGCCTGGCCCTAGTCACCACCTACTGGCTCCCCTTCGCCTATGCCCGCAACCCGCGCCAGAACCGGCACGAAGAGGACATCGGCCGCGGGGTACACCAGACGATGAGTTTGTTTGCACCGTTTCTGATCGGCGACGCCCGTCGACTGCTCGAAAAGCTTTCTGCCGCTTATCTCTCCCCACAAACCCATCCTGCACGCTGAAAGGACGATCATGGCTTGGAAGAAATTCCCGCACCCCGCCAAGAAATTCACCTATACCGGTGACGCGCTCGCCAAGCATTGGGCGCGACTCCACCGCGGGGACTGCGAGCCGTGGCCGGAAAACCCCGACGTGCAGGATGCCTGGCGCCTGTTCCACGCCGGCGACTTCGCCGGCGCCTACGAGCGCGGCCTGGCCGCAGGCCCCGACGGCTACAATGCCGCGCACAAAGCGGCCATCATCTACGCCCATTACTTGGAGACAGACGTCAGTACAAAACAGGAGATTCTGACTACCGTTGCCGAGCGCAGCCGCGAACTGCGCAAGGAGCAACCGGAAAACGTCAACGCCTGGTATCTCAACGCATTGGCGCTGGGGCGCTACAGCCAGAGCATTTCGGTCACTCGCGCGCTGACCGAGGGCATCGGTAACAAGATCGGTCATTTTCTCGACCAGGCCATCGCCCTTGACGCCCAACATGCCGATGCGCATATTGCCCGCGGCGCCTACCAGTCCGAGGTAATTGGCACGGTCGGCACCTTGCTCGCCGGCCTCACCTACGGCATAAAGAAGGATGCCGCCATCAAGAATTTCGCCACGGCAGAGGAACTGAATCCAGACGCAGCCATTGCGTTCATCGAACATGCCAACGGCTTGGTCCGGATTTTTGGCTCAGCCCGCATGGCAGACGCCGAAAAACTCTATCGCCTGGCCGCCGCCTGCACCCCGGCGGACGCGATGGAGCGGCTCGACATCGAAACAGCCAAAGCCGAGATCGAAGAATAGGGCACGTCCACGCAACTGCTTTGCCGGCGACTGCAGGATATGCAAACACCCCGCTTGTCGTGCGGTCGCTGACCTAGCAGGAGAGGCCTCAGCGGGGCTTTGCCGGCGGGTCGATCAGACTCACGCAGCGCTTGAGGATGGCCGCCTGCTCTTCGGGAGATTTACCCACGAGATCGCAGCCCTGCCCACCGCTCTTGACCGGCGCCGTGGCCACAGGAACGGGCTGCGTGGCACCGCTCTTCGGCACTGGAGCCACGGGCGCGGCTGGCGGCACTGCGGCGCCCGGTTTTGCTTTCCCCTTCTCCTTGCTTTCTTTTTCGGCAGCGGCCTTGGCCGCTGCTTCAGCCGCTTCGGCCGCCTTGCGCGCCTCGGCTTCTGCCGCCTCGGCCGCTGCTTTTTCTGCCTGGGCAGCCGCTTCGGCACGCTGTGCCTCGGCCTCGGTCAGTTTAGCCACTTCTCCGATCAGCGTCTCGATCCGATTATGCATTTCAGTAAGCGATGCATCTCGTTTCTTGAGTTCGCTACGTAGCGCCTTCACCTCATCGTGCCCGGCCTTGCCCATTTGCACAAAAACCAGCCCGCCCACGGCGATCAGCAAAGCCAAAGCGCCGCACACGAGGGCAATCAGTGGAAGCTTCGACATCCTCTCTTCCCGCACACCGTCTGCCGGCAATGGCGTTTCACTCACAATCGTCTCATCCATCGAATTCTGGTTCTCGGCGCTCATAGCGATCTCCTCACTTCACGCGCAGGGTGTTTCATCCACCCTTTCCCCACGATAGCATCGACCATTCCACCTGCCAAGCACAGTGCCACCGAGCACTTTCACGAAACCAGCGCGTGCTCTACCGCCTGCGGATCGTGCAAACGCTCCCAAGGCTCCATGAGCACCAGCCAGAGAAGCTTTTCGAATTCCTGGGTAAAGCCGGCAACGACGGCCTGAGGGTCGGGCACCATGCGCTTATCGGCGATCAGCCCGAACTGAACCTTGCCGTCATACGAGAGAATGCTGATCCCGAGACCAATATTGCCTGACTGCGGCACCCAAAACATCTGTTCGGCAATCGGCGTCCCGGCCAGGAGCCGGATACTGCCGGGACCCGGGACGTTGGTGACGACAGCAGTCGCCTTCCCGGCCAGCATGTCGAGGACATTTTCCTGAACTTGACCTGGCGCAGCGCCAAGCACGTTCAGCAAGGCATAAGCCACTGCGGCCTGGGGCGAGTGTTTCAACGCCTCCATGCGCTGCCGTGTGCAGTAAAGTCGCGCCAGCGGGTTGTCGATGCCAACCGGCAAATCCAGTGCCACCAGGCCAAAATGATTTCCAAGCTGTGTGTCATGTGTAGCGCGTACGCTTGCGGCACTGAGGTTGACGGGGACCAGCACACGGATGTTCCAGGCATCGACGTCTTCCGCCACATCGCCACAGGCCAGAAGATAGGCACGCAACGCACCGGCCACCGAGGAAATCAGCATGTCGTTGACCGAGCAGCCGAGCACCTTGCCCACCGCCTTGACTTGCGGCAAAGGCAGGGGCTCAGACCAGGCCACTCGTTTCACCGTACCGGGGAGCCCCTTAAGACGGGTCGCACTGTCCCCCCCCATCAGGGCCAGCCTTGCCGCCTCGGTCAGCACTGCCGCCGCCGCCCCACCCATTTCGCGTAAACGATCGGGATCATGCAGCAAGTCATGCAGGATTTTCTGGGAGTCGCCCCACACCCGCCCGCCCATGCGGATCGAGGATTCGGCCAAGGATGCCCACTTGCCCCAGGGATCTGAATCTACGGCCTCAGGCACGCGACCATCGGGATTAAAAGAATCATTGGCCGGTGCCCCGAACAAGCTGTCACCAATAACGCCTGACGCCTCACGCGCCCTGCGTTCAGCAGCTTGACGCATCTGCTCCACGTCACCCGGGGCATCGGTCAGCGCTTCAAAAACACGGACGAGAGCAATTCCATCGGCAATCGCGTGATGTACCCGCAGGATAAGCGCGGAGTCGCCTCCCTTGGTCTCGACGATATGGCAATCCCAGCGCGGTCGCACCGGATTGAGTGGCTCGCTGCACAAGCGCGCGACAAAGGCCTGCAGGCTAACAACGTCGGCCGGCGCGGGCAAGATGCTCTGGCGCACATGCCCGTCGAGATCAAAGTCGGGATCGTCTTCCCACCAGGCGCCGTCAGCCTCGAGAAGCGCTAACTGCCGGAAACGTGGGTAACGCAACAGACGTTCCTCAAGGAGTCTTTTAAGGCGCTCGACATCAAGCTGCCCGACGAAACGCATAACCCCGACGATCTGCATCAGATTGCTGGGACGATCCATGCGCAGCCATGCCGTGTCGACTCCCGACATACGCTCGCGCCGCCGCTTACCTCCGCCCATCCTCCCTCCCTCCGAGCAAGGCCTACGCGACGATCATATCAGGTGCAATTCGCCGGGCACCACACTTTCTTCTGAATACTCAGACTTCTTTCAGATCACTGTTGTTTGAGCCAGGTTTCCAAATTTTCCAGTGTGCTCTCCAGGCGACCGACGCTTTCGGAAAGTCCTTTGGAAAACCGCCCCCCCAGTAAGGAGAGGCGCTTGTTGCGCAAGACATCAAGACGGAGGCGAAGGCCATGCCGTGCGAGGACGGGTTCAAGTTCTTCCCGCCGCCGATAGAGATCAGCACGGGTATGTTGATAGGCATGCTCGCAAAGATGGCTGCGGCTGGCGTAACTGAAGACATTCGTAAAAAACATCTCGGCATCGTTGCTGGCAGGCTCGAAGAGGATCAGATCCGAGCGCGGGAACTCATGCCGATATCGCTCCATGCCGGTCAGCATGCGTGAGTGAATCATGGCCCGGAACGTCTGCGCCAAGACCACTGGCAAGCCGCCATCCACCAAGCGCTTGGGCGCCCCGTCCGGGATGTCTTCGGAATGCTTTCCCCGCACTGAGAAAGGCACCAGAGGGTTGATGCAGAAAAGTAGTTTTGCCCCGGCGCGCAAGGCCACAGAGGCATGCAGGGTCTTGATCAACGCGCCGTCGACAAAATAGCGTTCCCCGATCCTGACCGGTGGATACAACCCTGGCAGCGCTGCGCTCGCCTGCACGGCAAGCGAAATTGGCACATCGTCATGTCCTGGCATACCGAAAGGAACCGATGCGCCGCTATCGAGATCGGTTGCCACGAGAAACAGCCGACTCTGCAGTTCCCGAAAATCGTTTGTCCGCCCCGGCGCGGCGAAAAGATCGCGCAACAAGGCATCGATCCCGGAGTTATCGAGAACGCCGGCTGGCAATGCATGCCCCAGGTTTTGCAACGATTCACTCAGCCCGAGATGCCAGGGGTCGGAAAAGTAGTGACAGATCACCGACCACACAATCGGCGGAAGCGACAGAAGCCGCCTTCCGTATTCCGCGAACGCCGGGCGCAACAGCATGTCCGGATCGAAAATCGCATCGGCACCATGCCCGACCAGCATCCTCGCCAACGCCATGGGCGTGAGGCCATTGGCCAATGTGGCGGCAATAAGGCTCCCGGAACTGACACCGACGAAAAACTCAACGTCATTAAGCTCGATACCTTCGAGTGCCTCGTCGAGGGCAGCCAGAGCCCCCACCTCGTAGATACCTCCGATCGGCCCACCACCTGCCAAGGCAATACCGATCCGTCGTGTATCGATCCGTGGGCTGCTGGCATGAAGCCGGTCAGTCGCCATCATCGTGGCATGCTCCGCTCATCGACGCGCCGGGCACGCATCGGCGTCCGGAGGACGCGGCGTACCCGGCGCAGCCTGCATCGCTCAAGCCCCAGGCGAGGCGATGCTCTTGAGCACGTCAGCCGGGGTCACCGGCAGCACGCTTGCCGGCTTCTTGACGGCAGGAGCTTTGGCGACCGGCTTCTTGGCGGCTGGCTTCGGCGTCGCTTTTGCCACGGGTTTGGCGGCGGGTTTGGCGACCTTGGGCTTGGCCACAGTCTTGGCCACAGGCTTCGCCGCGGGCTTGGTGGCGGGTTTGGCAGCGGGTTTTGCGGCGGGCTTGGTAACGGCCTTGGCCGCCGGGGTGACGGCCGGCTTGCCCACCTTCTTCCCGGTCAGCGTTTCGACTGCGGCAGTCAGTTCACTGACGCGCTTGCTCAGTTGGTCGATTTCCTTCTTGCTCGGCACGCCAAGGCTACCGAGCGCACGCGCTACACGCTCTTCGAAAACCTGCTCGAGGCGGTCCCACGTTCCCGTGGCCTTGCCCGTCACCACGGCAATTTTCTCATCGGTCATCTTGCGGGTGCGATGTTGAATCGACTCCCCTTCCTTGACCAAGGCATCAAACACCTTACCGCCTTCTTCCTGCGCTTTGGCAAAGGCGCCCAGACCGGCCAACCAAATCTGCTGCGCCGAATCCTTCACCGTCTGCGCCAACTGATTGTCGTTGATCCCAGTGGCCAGGTTCTTCAACGTCTTGCCCATCTTCATCTCCTTGAAAAAAGTGTTGTATGCAAGTTCGGCGCACGACATGGAAATGCGTTAACTCCTTGCCGCTCACCTGACAGTGTAGAGAGAATAACTAGAGGACACACACTAATCGCCCGAGCCTTCAATACAACGAAGAACGCCCCTTGTAAGGAGACTGTCATGCAGTATTTCGTTACCGGCGCCAGTGGTTTTATCGGCAAGCGCCTTGTCGCAAAATTACTTCAGCGCGCGGATAGCACGGTGCACTTCCTGATACTGCCCGGCGAACTTGATCGAGTCCCTTCTTTACAGGCCTACTGGGGCGATGACGGCTCGCGCGCACACCCTGTCGTCGGTGACCTTTCTGACTCAAGCTGCGGCGTCGATTCCGTTGTCCTAAAAAAACTGCGCGGCAAGATTTCGCATTTTTTCCATCTTGCTGCCATCTACGACTTGCGCGCCAGCGCCGAGGCCATGCAAAAGGCCAATGTCGACGGCACCCGCAACACCATTGAGCTGGCCACCGCGCTAGCCGCCAAGCACTTCCACCTAGTCAGTTCGATCGCATCCGCCGGGCTGTACGAAGGCCTGTTCCGCGAAGACATGTTCGAGGAAGCGGAAAACCTCGACAACCCCTATTTCCGAACCAAACACGATTCAGAAGCCCTGGTGCGCAAAACCTGCAGCGTCCCCTGGCGCATCTATCGCCCTGGCATCGTCGTCGGCGATTCGCGTACCGGCGAAATGGACAAGATCGACGGCCCCTATTATTTCTTCAAGCTGATCCAGAAAATGCGGCGCCTCCTACCGCCCTGGATGCCGACCATCGGCCTTGAAGGCGGGCGGATCAACATCGTACCGGTCGATTTCGTCGTCGCAGCACTCGATCACATCGCGCATCTTAAGAGCGAAGACGGCAAGTGCTTCCATCTGACCGACCCGCAACCGATGCGGGTGGGCGACCTGCTCAACAGTTTTGCCCGCGCGGCCCATGCCCCGGAGATGACGATACGCATCAATGCCGCCATCTTTGGTTTCGTGCCCAGCCACATCCGGCACGCGCTTTTCGCCCTCACCCCCATCCGG
This sequence comes from uncultured Propionivibrio sp., assembly GCA_964531885.1. Lineage (GTDB taxonomy): Bacteria > Pseudomonadota > Gammaproteobacteria > Burkholderiales > Rhodocyclaceae > Propionivibrio. Next base: position 5,513 of record CAZHFS010000023.1, on the reverse strand, counting down.
CGAATCCGCAACGCCTTGCTGCGTGACCTCGGACTACCCGACGGAATCCTTGATTTCATCAACTATCCGACCCGTTTCGACTGCCGCGAGACACAGCGCGCACTGCATGGCAGTAGCATCGCCGTACCGCCGCTCGACACCTACGCCTGGCGCCTCTGGGACTACTGGGAGCGTAACCTTGACCCAGATCTGTTCATTGACCGTACGCTCAAGGGCATGGTGACCGGCAAGGTCGTCCTCGTCACCGGCGGCTCATCGGGCATCGGCAAAGCCGTAGCATACCGCCTGGCCGAGGCCGGAGCGACCGTAGTTACCTTGGCGCGCGACGCCGACGAACTTGCCGCCACGCGGCGCGAATTCGAGGAGGCCGGATACGCGCTGCACACTTTTGCCATCGACCTAACCCAAGCCGAGCAGACCGAGGCGCTCATCGCTCAAATCATCGAGGAATTTGGTGGTGTCGATCTCCTGATCAACAACGCCGGCCGCTCGATCCGGCGGGGCATCGAAAACTCCTTCGATCGCTTTCACGACTTCGAGCGGACGATGGATCTCAACTATTTCGGTGCTTTGCGCCTGACCATGGGCCTGCTGCCCAAGATGCTCGAAAAACGCCACGGTCACGTGATCAACATCTCGTCGATCGGCGTCCTGACCAATGCCCCGCGGTTCTCGGCATACGTCGCCTCGAAAGCGGCGCTGGATGCCTGGACGCGTTGCGCAGCCTCCGAATTTGCCGATCGGAACATCGACTTTACGACGGTAAACATGCCGCTCGTCAAAACGCCGATGATCTCGCCAACCAAACTCTACGAGCAGGTCCCCACGCTAACCCCGGAAGAAGCGGCCGAACTGGTGGTCGAAGCAATCATCCACAAGCCGGTACGGGTTGCCACCCGCCTGGGCATTTTCGGCTCGACAATCCACGCCGTGATGCCCAAGGTGGCGCAAGTCATCATGAACACCAGCTTCCGCATGTTCCCGGACGAGCTTGCCGCCGGTACCAGCAAGGATGGCAAATCGTCCAGAGGCTCATCCTCCGCCGATCAGATCGCCTTTGCCCAGATGATGCGCGGTCTGTATTTTTAAACAACGAAGCGGCGCGGACGCAACTCCTCCGCGCCGCCCCTCGCTCGCCCATGGTATGCTGAGAGGTGTGGACGCCAAGCGCCGCACTGATTCCAACGCAGACACTTTGCATATGACCACCGCTTCCAACGCAAACGCGCCGGCATCAAGCCCGCGCGGACTGCTCAAATCCCTGCAGGCGACCTACGCCGTTTTCCGTGACCACGCGCCGCTGGCCATTGGCATCGACAAGCAACTGCTCGCCCGCCAACCCGAACTCGACAAGAAGTTACTGCGCGTCGCGCTCAGCATGCACACCAACTCGCTGCGCTACCTGAAAACGCTCGAGAAGGCCTCGCAGCGACTCGACCTCGATGGGCAACCGACCGCAGAACTCACCGAGGAGCACCGCCAGCACGCGGCCGAACAGTTGCGTGAGCGCTTCCGCAAGGAAGCCGAACGCCGCAAGGCAAAACGCATCGCCGAAGCCACACGCGAAGCAGAACGCCGCGAAACCGAACGGCGTGCGGCAAAGCTCAATCAACTGGTCGAAAAATTCGCGCGCAAATAATCAGCACGCGCGCATCGGCCCGCGCGAACGCAGGGTGCCGATCGGTACCAACAACGGCTAAGACTGAGGCGTCCGGGGCAATTGCAGCACCGGGCGCTGCTCTGGCGTCCACATCCCCGACAAGCGCCAGGTCTGTGCGGCATCCTCAAGGGTAGCCAGCCAGCGCCCACTCAAGCCGCCGGAAAGCTTCGCCGAATACAGCCCCCCGCCGCTGTGCTTGAGCGAGAGCGTGCGGTCTACCCCGGCCCGGGTGGGATGAGACAACAGCAAACTCAGGCTCTCCGGCAGAGCGGCACCCTCGGGCACCATCAGCACGATGCGAACCTGATCTTCCTTGTCCGAAAGCATGACCTCCCCCCGGACCCCCAGACGCAAGGCGTTCTGCTCCCGCTCTGTCACCTGGTTCACCGCCAGTCCCTTGCGGTAATAGTCGTCGTCGACCAAGCCGTCATTGCTCTTGAATGCGATGTAAGCGGTCAGGATGCCGGCGATGACGACAACGAAGGGGCCGAGCATCAGAAACCAAGGCCAGCGGTGGCGATACCAGGGCAAGGGAGGAGTCAGGGCTTTATTGGTCATGGCATGAAAAAGGTTGCTTTCTCGCGGACGACAATCGTTTCGTCCTTCATTGCACGGATTTCGAAGTAAATGGTGTTCGAGCCCTTAGGCGCACTCCCTGTATCGACAACCGCGACCACCGGAACGTTCCGATTCGTCGCACCACTCACTTCAACGATGGACTCACCGACGATGTCGATACCCTTGATCCCGCTGACGCCGATCGAGTAACGATGCGTCGCCTCATCGGTATTCATGATGTGCAGCCGATAGACGTTCTCGATCCGTCCCTCGTCATCTTCACGGAAGAGGCTGCCTCGGTCACGCAGCACATCCACTTTGAGCGGCACGCGTACCGCGAGATGCCAGCCCGCAAGGCTGACGACGACAAGCAGAATGGCCGAATACAGCACAGTACGCGTGCGCAGCAGATGGCGCACGATATCGCCCCAGCCGTAATGGCTGGCCAAGGCATTCTCGGTTGAATAGCGAACGAGGCCGCGCGGCTTGCCGACCTTGTCCATCACCTCATCGCAGGCATCGATACAAGCTGCACAAGCGATGCATTCGTATTGCAGGCCATTGCGGATATCGATTCCGGTCGGACAAACCTGCACACAAATGCCGCAATCGATGCAATCGCCCTTGCCGGCGGCCTTCGCGTCCTCGCCCTTGCGCCGAGGAGCACGCGGCTCGCCACGCTCATCATCGTAAGTGATGATCAGCGTATCCGGGTCGAACATCACACCCTGAAAGCGAGCATACGGGCACATGTACTTGCACACCTGCTCGCGCAGGAAACCCGCCATCATATAGAGAAAGCCGGCGTAGAAGAAAACCCAGAAGAGTTCCCACGGACCGAGCGAAAAGCTGACAACCGCAGAGCCCAGTTCGCGGATCGGGCTAAAGTAGCCAACAAAGGTAAACCCCGTCCACAAGGACAGCATCAGCCACAAGGCGTGCTTGGTGAACTTGATGCGGAATTTGCGCGCATCCATGGGCTGAGCATCGAGCTTCATACGCGCCGGTCGCTCGCCTTCGACCTTGCGCTCGATCCACATCAGGATCTCGGTATACACCGTCTGCGGACAGGCGTAGCCGCAGAAAAGGCGGCCGCCGACGGCGGTCACCAAAAACAGGAGATAGGCCGAAATGACCAGCAGAACGGCCAGATAGATCGCATCCTGCGGCCAAAAAACCATGCCGAAGATATAGAACTTGCGCTCGACAAGATGAAACAGGACAGCCTGACGCCCTCCCCAGTCAAGCCAGCACAGGCCGTAGAAAATGGCCTGTGTAAAAAAAACCATGATCCAGCGCCAGTTGTTGAAAACGCCGCTGACGCTGCGGGCGTAAACCGTTCGGTGCTTCTCGTAGAGCCCTTGAGTGTTGACCACCGCTACCCGTGGCTCACCCCCGCCCGGTTGATGGAGCCGGGATTCACGTTTATCGCTCATTGTAGATACCCAATCCTTTTCAAAACCACACGCCGACCGAGGCAGGCATGCCCTTTCGAAACGAATCGGACGGGCAGCCCACCGGCCGCCCGCCGTGAATTTGCTTACTTCTTCGCCGCGCCTCCATTGAGGTTAAGCACATACGCTGCGAGCACATGCACCTTGCCCTCGCCAAGGAATTCTTTCCAGGCCGGCATCTGGTTCATGCGACCATTGACGATGCTCTCGACAATCTTGGCCTCCGACCCGCCGTACAGCCAAACCTTGTCTGCCAGATTCGGGGCACCAAGGGCCGCCATGCCCGTGCCATCTGGCCCGTGGCAGGCAAAGCAGACCTGGTCGTAACGCGCCTTGCCGCGCTTGGCGAGTTCGGCGTCGTGCTTGAGCCCGGAGAAGGAGCGCACGTAATTGGCGATTTCCTTGGCGCCGGCCTCTCCGCCGACGACTTCCGGACTGCCGCCGTAGGGAGGCATGACGCCCATTCGCCCGTTGCTGATGGTCTCGATGATCTGTTCCGGCGAGTTGCCCCAGGAATAATTCTTCGAGGTGAGATTCGGGAAGCCCTTATCACGATACCCTTCGCCGGTTTCACCGTGACACTGGATACAGTAGGTCTGGAACAGGCGCCCGCCCATGTCCATGGCCTCTTTGTCCGCCGCCACGGCCGCCAGCTCCATCTTGAGGTACTTGTCGAACATCGGCTTGATCTTCTCTTCGGCCGCAGCGACTTCCTTTTTGTGCTGATCGGCCGTCGACCAGCCGAACACCCCGGGGAAGCGGCCGAGGGCCGGATAGAGCACGACATAGACCAGAGCAAAGACAACCGTGATGTAGAACAGCCACATCCACCAGCGCGGCAGCGGGTTGTTGTACTCCTCGAGGTTTTCGTCCCAGACATGACCGGTGGTGTCCTGGCTTGCCCCCGGTTCAGGCCGGTGGACACTCTGCGTCCACAGTAAAACGCCGCAGGCGATGATGCTGATCAGGACGATCAGCGTGACGTACCAGTTCCAGAACTCGCTGACAAAATCGCTCATGATGATTTCCTTTGTTCATTGCCCGAGGTTTGGCCGCGCTCAGCGCGCTCAGCCGCCTCATCGGCAAAGGGCAGGTTCGCCGCCTCATCGAAGCGGCGCTGGTTGCTTTTCACGCCATATGCCCACCAGACAATCCCGAGAAAAGTAATCAGGGAGATAACCGTCATGGCGGAGCGAAGATCGTTGATATCCATGGCCTTACTTCGCTGCCCCCTTGAGTTCAAGACCAAGCCCTTGCAGGTAGGCGATCAGGACATCCATCTCTGATTTGCCTTCGACCTGCTTTTGCGCTTGAGCAATTTCTTCATCGGTGTAGGGCACACCGATCTTCTGCAAAGCCCGCATCTTGGCCGGCGCACCTGCGGCATCCGCCGGGGTTTTGGCCAGCCAGGCAAAGGCCGGCATGTTCGACTCGGGCACCACGTCACGCGGGTTGATCAGGTGTGCTCGGTGCCATTCGTCACTGTAACGCCCGCCAACACGGTGCAGATCGGGCCCGGTCCGCTTCGACCCCCACTGGAAGGGATGGTCATACACGAATTCGCCGGCCACCGAATAGTGGCCATAGCGCTCGGTCTCGGCCCGGAACGGGCGAATCATCTGCGAGTGGCAGAGGAAGCAGCCTTCGCGGATATAGACGTCGCGCCCGGTCAGACGCACCGCGTCGTAAGGCTTGAGCCCGGCGACCGGAGTGGTGGTCGACTTCTGGAAGAACAGCGGAACGATTTCGAGCAGCCCGCCGACGCTGACCACCAGCACGGTCAGGACGATCAACAGGCCGACATTGCGTTCGATCTTGTCATGCGTGAGTTTCATTCTTCG
>CAZHFS010000022.1:0-18763 GCA_964531885.1 uncultured Propionivibrio sp. | reverse complement strand
AGATAGCTTCAGGTGACTGGAGTTCAGACGTGTGCTCTTCCGATCTGCATCGTCCAGGCATTGGCGATGCCGGGGAACTGCAGCGCCTTGTCCATCTCGGCGATCAGTTTGTCGATGGTCATGCCCGAGCGCCATTCCTTCTCGGGTTTCAAGTTGATCACCGTCTCGAACATCTCGGTTGGCGCCGGGTCGGTCGCTGTGTTGGCGCGGCCAGCCTTGCCATACACCGAAGCGACTTCCGGGAAGCTTTTGATGATCTTGTTCTGTGTCTGCAGGACTTCCGCTGCCTTGGTGATCGACATCCCGGGCAGGGCGGTTGGCATGTAGAACAAGGTGCCTTCGTTAAGCGTCGGCATGAACTCGGTGCCGAGGCGACTGGCCGGGTAGAAGGTGGCGACCAGCGCAACCAGGGCGATGGCGACGGTGGCCAGGCGGCGGCGCATGACCAGCGCGATGAGCGGCCGATAGACCCGGATCAGGAAGCGGTTAACCGGATTCTGCGCCTCGGGCAGGATGCGCCCGCGCACGAAGTAGAGCATCAGCACCGGCACCAGCGTCACCGACAAGATTGCCGCGCCGGCCATGGCGAAGGTCTTGGTCCAGGCGAGCGGGGCGAAGAGCCGGCCTTCCTGGCCTTCGAGGCTGAACACCGGCAGGAAAGACACGGTGACCACCAGTAAGGAGAAGAACAGCGCCGGACCGACCTCGCGGCAGGCGGCGAGCAGCGCCGCGCGGCGGTCCTCGTCGCGGTACCCCGGTGGCAGGCGCTCGAAGTGCTTGTGCGCGTTCTCGATCATGACGATGGCCGCGTCGATCATCGCCCCGATGGCAATCGCGATGCCGCCGAGGCTCATCAAATTGGAGTTCATGCCGAGGAGGCGCATGGCGATGAAAGCGATCAGGATGCCGACCGGCAGCATCAGGATGGCGACCATCGCGCTGCGCAGGTGGAGCAGGAAGACAACGCAGACCAGGGCGACGATCAACGATTCTTCGAGCAGCGTCACCTTGAGCGTGTCGATGGCCTTGTGGATCAGTTCGGAACGGTCATAGACCGGCTCGATCGTCACCCCCTGCGGCAGGCCGGGGGCGATTTCGGCGACCTTGGTCTTGAGGTTGTGGATGACCTCGAGTGCGTTCTGGCCGTAGCGCGACATGGCGATGCCCGAGACGACCTCGCCTTCCCCGTTGAGTTCGGACAGGCCGCGCCGCTCATCGGGGACAAGCTCGACGCGGGCGACGTCGCGGATCAATACTGGCGTGCCTTTCTCGCTTTTCACGGCGAGCTGTTCGATGTCAGCGACGCCGCGCAGGTAGCCGCGTCCGCGCACCATGTATTCGGTCTCGGCCATTTCGACGGCGCGCCCGCCCACGTCGCGGTTCGAGTCGCGCAGCACCTGCGCCACCTTCATCAGCGGAATGCCGTAGGCGCGCAGCTTGGCGGGGTCGACGGTGACTTGATACGACTGCACGAAGCCGCCGAGCGAGGCGACTTCGGCAACGCCGTGTGCCTTGGCCAGCTGGTAGCGGACGAACCAGTCCTGGATCGAGCGCAGTTCCGCAAGTGTCTTGTCCTTGGCAATCAGCGCGTACTGGTAGACCCAGCCGACGCCGGTGGCGTCCGGGCCGAGCTGCGGAGCAACGCCTTTGGGCAGGCGGCCGGCGGCTGAACTCAGGTATTCGAGGACGCGCGAACGGGCCCAGTAGATATCGGTCCCGTCCTCGAAAATGACATAAACGAAGGACGCACCGAAAAAGGAAAACCCGCGCACCACGCGCGACTTGGGCACGGCGAGCATGGCCGTGGACAGCGGGTAGGTAATCTGGTCTTCGACGACCTGCGGTGCCTGGCCGGGGTATTCGGTGTAAACGATGACCTGCACGTCGGAGAGGTCGGGCAGGGCGTCGATGGGCGTGCGCAGGACAGCGAAGATACCGCCGGCGACGATGAACAGGGTGGCGATCAGGACCAGGATGCGGTTGCGGCCAGACCAGTCGATAAGGGCGGAGAGCATATGAAGTGGCCTCTCCGGGTCAGTGTTTCGAGTGCGCTGCAGCGGGGGCAGTGCTCGTAGGGGCGGGCATTGCCGATGCCGACGCGGCCTTGATCGCGGTGATCACCCATTCGCCCGGAGCACGCTCGACGAATTCGAACTCGACCGACGTTCCAGGCTTGATCCCTGCGAGTAAGGCCGGATTCGCCAGCTTGAATTCCATGGTCATCGCCGGCCAGTTGAGGCTGGCAATCGGCGGGTGTTCGAGCATGGCACTGTCCTTGTCGATACTTTCGAGGCGTCCGCTCGAACGGTGGCTGACGGTTTTTCCGGCGGCTTTGGCTTCGCCCGGCTTGAAGGCGCCTAGTGCCGCCTTGAGGTTGCTTTCCGAATCGAGCAGGAAGTTGGCGGCGATGACGACCATGTCCCCAGCCTGCACCCCGTCAAGGATTTCCACGTGCTGCTCGCCACGCTGCCCGAGGCGGACATCGCGCGGTTCGAAACGGCCTTCGCCGAGCGAAACGAGCACGTTCTGCCGGCTGCCACCGTCAATCACCGCTGATTTCGGCACGCTGAGCACCTCCTTGCCCTTGCCTGACGGCAGTTCGACCTGGGCATACATCGCCGGTTTGAGCAGGCCCTCGGGGTTGGGGAGTTCAAGCCGGACGGGAACGGTACGGGTTGCGGCGTTGAGTGTCGGGTAAATGTAACTGACCGTGCCGGCGAAGGTCTTTTCCGGATACGCGCTCAGCCTGACCTCGGCCTTGGCTCCGTTTCTGATCTGGCCGACGTCCTGTTCGGCGACGTCGGCGACAACCCACACCGTGCCGAGGTCGGCGATCTGATAGAGCGCATCGCCTGGCATGAAACGCATGCCTTGGACGGCTTTTTTCTCGGTCACGATGCCGTTTGCCGGGGCCGTAAACGTGAGCGTGCGGCGCACCTCGCCGCCGTTTTTCAGGGCCTCGATCTGGGATGCCGGGATGTCCCAGTTCTTCAGGCGGGAGAGACTGGCGCTGGCCAGTTCGCGCATTCCGCCCTGCGCCACCTGCGTGGCTTCGCCGGCCTTGGCCAGCGTGTCGACGCCCTGTGCGGCGAGAGCGTATTCGCGCTGTGCCGAGACGAGTTCCGGGCTGTAGACTTCGAACAACGGTTGTCCGCGACGCACTGCCTGGCCGGTAAAGCCGACGTGAAGGCGTTCGACGTACCCCTCGAATTTTGGCGTGACGGTATGCACGCGCCGCTCGTCGATCTCGACACGCCCGGCGGCACGGACTGTTTGGTCGAGTACGCGCATCGTGGCCGCTTCGGTGCGCACGCCGAGCTTCTGGATTTTCTCGTTGCTGACACGGATGGCGTTGCTGCCGGTTTCCTCCGCCTCGCCTTCGTAGACCGGGATGTAATCCATGCCCATCGGGTCTTTTTTAGGTACTGGTGAGGTATCGGGAAGGCCCATCGGGTTGCGGTAGTAGAGGAGCTTGCGTGCCGGCTTGGCGGCCTCGCCCGTGCTTGCCGTGGTGAGGCCGCTGGCCTCGGGAGCGTGCGAGGCACCGCGCTGGCCCAGCCAGTAGCCGCCTGTGGCGGCCAGGGCGACGGCGAGCGCGCCGCCAGCGAGGATCAAGGGAGTCTTGGAGGTCATGGTATGGCCAAAAGAATTAGAGTTCATCGCCGAGCAAGCGCTCGACTTCGGCGAGACGGACACGGGCCTCGCCCTGTGTTTTGAGCAGGTTGACGCGGGCCTGGCGGATCTGGCGCTGGGCTTCGAGCAGCGTGGCGAAATCGACCTTGCCGTTCTCGTACGCGGCGAGCGCCGAGCGCAAGGTCAGTTCGGCCTGAGGCAGGAGGCTGCCCTCGATCAGCGACGCCGAGCGACGCGCTGCGTCGAGCGCCGAGAGGTTTTCGGCCAGTTCGGAGAGCACCTGATTGGCGCTGGCTTCCTTGCGCGCGCGCGCCGCGGCGAGCATCGCCTCGGCCTCGCGCTCCTGCGCGCGACGTGAGCCCTGCTGCAGCGGAATGTTGAACTGGAGCATCACTTCCCATTCCTTGATTTCACTCTGGTATTGGATGGGCGCAACGCCGACGGCAAAATCCGGGTAGCGGTTCTTGAGCGTCAGTTCGCGGTTTTTTTCCGCCGCGAGAATGCCGTGGCTATCGGAGAAAAGCCGCGGGTTGCGTTCGCGGACGCGTTCGGCCAGAGGTTCGAAATCGAGTTGAGCCGGGGAGGGCAGCGGGCGGTGTGCTTCAGGGGTGGCCAACGGGGCGTTGGCCGGGCGGGCCAGCAGACCATTCAGCCTGGCTTGCAGCTGCCTCTTCTCGTTATCGAGCATCACCAGCTCATTCTGCATTGCCGTTTGTTCGGTCTGGGCGCGGATGACGTCCGCCTGCGCGGCGAGGCCGCTCCCGTAGCGCAGTTGGGCGAGGCGTTCCAGACGCTGCATGAGGGCCAGAATTTCGCGTGCCAGCACCGCGCTGTGCTCGACGGTGTAGAGCTGCGCGTGCAGCGCCTTGGTTTTTGCCGCCAGTTCGGCCCAGTTGCCGCGCGCCCGGCCTTCAGCTCCAGCCGCCTCGAGCTGGGCGATGTCGCGTTTCAGATCACGCTTGCCGTACCAGGGCAGGTCTTGCATGACGAGGTACTTGGTGCTGCCGACCCGACTCGGCGACAGGGTGGCACCCTGTTCGCCCATCTTGGTAATGTCGCGCCATTCGATTTGCACCTTCGGGTCCATCAGCGCCCCGGCCGGCTCGATACGTTCCTGTGCCGCCTCTGCTTCATAGCGCATGGCGGCGTATTCGGGATTGTTCTGGCGGACGTAGTCGAGCAGGCTGGCCACCGTACGCCCGGGCGCGGAGGCGTTCGCGATGGCCGTGTTTACTGCGGTTGGTGCGTTGTTTCTGTCCGTCGTGGCCGCGAAGGAGGTTTGCGCCAGCGCCGACGTGGCGCTGGCGATCAGCCCAAGCGCGATGACCGCGCGGGTGGGCGGCATCCAGGGGCGGGGGACGGGATGGCGGGTCATGGTCGTCTTTCCTTAGTGCGCCGCTTCGTAGCGAACAATGGTTAATGCACCGTCGATCGTTTCGGCCTGAAAGCGAATCTTCATGCCGGCCTGCAGGGCGTCCAGCCAGGACGCTTCCTTGACCCGGAAGACCATGGTCATCGCCGGCATGCCGAGGTTCTTGAGCGGCCCGTGGCTAACGGTGACCTTGCCGGCGGCCTTGTCGACTTTCTTGACCTCGCCATCGGCGAGCATGGCCTGGCTCTGGGCCGGGCTGGCCGCGGCGTTGGCTGGGGTGGAGTGCGCGCCGTGTCCGGTATGACCCTGGGCGAACGCCGGTGCGCTGCTGTAGAACAACGCGGTGGCAATCAAAGGCGCACCAAGGACTGTCAGCAACGGGCGGGGCAGGGCGAAGGGGATTTTCATGGCTTACTCCTTGGGCGATTGATGGGTTGCGTAGTGGCGGGCGTTGCCGCCTTCGAGGACAAGCAGGGTGCTGAACGGAGGGGTGTTGGGGATGTCCATACCCGGCGAACCGGCCGGCATGCCCGGCATGGCGAGGCCGATGGCCTTGGGCTGCTCTTTGAGCAGACGCTTGATGTCCTTCGCCGGGACGTGCCCTTCAACGGCGTAGCGGCCGACCTTGGCGCTGTGGCAGGAGCCATAGCGTTCGGGCATGCCGAGCTTGCGGCGGGCGCCGCCCAGGTCGTCGACGATATGGGCGTTGACCGTGAACCCTTCGCGTTTCAGATGTTCGATCCAGCGATCGCAGCATTCGCAGGTCGGGCTTTTATAGACGTCTACGGCTGGCAGGGCTTGGGCAAAGGCCGGTGTGACCGTGATGACCGCCAGTGCGGAAAGCAAAAATGCGAGGAGGTTTCTAATGCGCCCGGGTAGGTTCGTGAGTCCGATCATGGGATGTCCTAGGTAAAGGAAAAGGCAAATGGGTTAGCGAACGACAATCCGGCCGTGCATGCCGGCCTCGTAATGTCCGGGTAGCAGGCAGGCGTAGCTGAAGGTGCCGCTGCGGGTGAATTTCCAGGTGATCTCGCCTTGTGCGCCGGGAGCGAGGTTGGCGCTGTTGGCGTCTTCGTGTTCCATATTAGGAAACTTGGCCATCAGTTTGGCGTGCTCTTTGATCTCCTTGTCCGTGCCAAGCACCATCTCGTGTTTGAGGCGTCCTTCGTTGTTCAGGACAAAGCGGACGGTCTCGCCACGCTTGATCTGGATTTCTGGCTTGGAAAAGCGCATCCGGTCGTCCATCGAGAGTTCGATGGTGCGCGTGGCTTGGGCAGCGTCGGCCGGATGCCCCATCTGGGCCGTATGCTGGCCATGCGCGCCACCTGCTTGGGCCAATGGGGCCGTAAGCAATATGCCAAGCAGCAAGGGGTATCCCAACCGGGAGAGCGCAGGGGAGCGGTCGGTAGCGAGGTGGGTGGCGTGAGGCATCTCTGTCCTTAAGGCAGTTTGTCGATGCCAGCACTTTACGCAGGGCTTGCCGACGTCAAGCTGACGGGAATATTACATTCCTGTAATGTTGGCTTATGGCTCCGGCGGCGAGGATAATCGCGCATTGGCGCCTTATGGCTCCGTGTGGCAGCGGGATGAGCAGATCAAAAGGGAGATGTGGTGAAAATTCTGGTGGTCGAGGACGAGCCAAAAATCGGCGATTACCTGCGTCAAGGCTTGCAGGAGGCAGGTTTTTCCGTTGATCTTGTGCGCGACGGCCTTGACGGTGCGCATGTTGCCCTGACCGGCGTCTACGAACTGCTGATTCTCGATGTCATGCTTCCCGGCCTCGATGGCTGGGGCATTTTGCGGCGCGTGCGTGCCGCCGGAAACGAGGTGCCCGTGCTCTTTTTGACGGCCAGGGACCAGGTTGACGATCGGGTGCGCGGACTGGAACTCGGCGCGGATGACTATCTGGTCAAACCCTTTGCTTTCGCCGAGTTGCTGGCGCGCGTCCGCACTTTGTTGCGCCGGGGAAGCAAGGCCAAGGAGGCGGAATGTCTGAGGGTTGCCGATCTGGAGCTTGATCTACTGCGTCGGCGGGCCACACGTGGTGGGCGGCGGATCGATCTGACGGCCAAGGAATTTGCTCTGCTCGAGTTGTTGATGCGCCGCCAAGGAGAGGTGCTGCCCCGCGCCCTGATTGCCTCTCAGGTCTGGGATATGAATTTCGACAGCGATACCAACGTGATCGAAGTTGCCGTACGTCGTCTGCGTACCAAGGTTGATGAGGGGTATGAGCGCAAACTGATTCGCACCGTGCGTGGCATGGGTTATGTGATCGAGGAAATGGCGTGCCATTGAAACTTCCCAACTGGCCGGGACGCACCTCGATCTCGCAGCGACTGACTCTCTTCTTCGCGCTGACGTCGACGCTGGTTCTGCTGGCCTTGGGCTATCTGATTGCCCATGCCGTCGAACGGCATTTCATCGAGCAGGACCTCGATATCCTGAGCGGCAAGCGGGCCTTGGTCGAGCGTGCCCTGGCACGCATCCAGTCGGCGGATGATCTGCCTGACCTCGCTCGCAGCCTGGACGATGCGCGAGCCGGTTTTCCTGGCCTGGTTCTGGCCGTGGTGATCGATGCACAGCACGTGGTTTTTGCCGGGCAAGGCGGTGATTTTCCGGGCGACCTCCTGGCCAAGGAGAGCGGTGACTTGCTGCGCATGCACCAGTGGACGGCTGCCGGAGGGCGCCCGTGGCGAGGGATGGCGGCCACCATTCCGGTTTGCCCGGTGACCGCGCCGGGCTGCGATGGGGTTCGTATCGCCCTGGCCCTCGATATCACGCACCATGAGCATTTCATGAACGGCTTCCGGTTGACCCTGTGGACCTTCGTGTCGCTGGCGGCACTGCTCTGCGGAGTGCTTGGCCATCTGGTTGTGCGGCGCGGCTTGCGCCCCTTGCATGCCATCCGTCAGCAGACCGAGGGCGTGACCGCGCAACGGCTCGATGCCCGCCTTTCACCGGAGGCTTTTCCGGCCGAGCTTGCCGAACTGGTGATTGCGCTCAACGCGATGCTGGCCCGGCTCGAGAAAGCCTTTGTGCGGCTATCGGAATTCTCGTCCGACCTGGCCCATGAATTCCGCACGCCGATCAGCAACCTCATGCTGCAGGCTGAGGTCACCCTCTCAAGGGCGAGGACTCAGGAAGAATACCGCGACGTACTGGCGTCGAGCATCGAGGAATACGAGCGCTTGTCGCAGATGATCGCGGACATGCTGTTCATTGCCCAGGCCGAAGAAGGGCGCATCGTGCCGGATCGGCAAGTGCTCGATTTCGTTACCTTGGGCGAGGAATTGCTTGACTACTACCGGTTGCTGGCCGAGGAGCGAGCGATCGACGTGGCCCTGACCGGCCGGGCCTCGGCTCACGGCGATCGGGCGATGATGCGTCGGGCGCTGAGCAATCTGCTGAGCAATGCCTTGCGTCACACTCCGCCTGCTGGTCGGGTGTCCATTGAACTTGGCGAGGAGGAGGGGTGGGCAACGCTTTGTGTGTCGAACACCGGTTCAGGGATTGCCGAGGCGCATCTGCCGCATCTCTTCGATCGGTTTTACCGGGTTGAGGCATCAAGGCAGCGTGACGGCAGTCGAACCGGATTGGGGCTGGCCATCGTCAAATCCATTGTCGAGGCGCATGGCGGTCGAGTCGAGGTGGCTTCGGACGCGCAACTGACGCGTTTTACGCTCTACCTGCCGCAGTCGCCCGATCCCGCGGATTACCCGGCGGAGCCCCAAAGGACGGCGCTTCGCGGGTAAAATGCCGGGATGAAGATTCTTGCCCTTGAAACGGCTGCCGATCCAGGCAGCGTTGCCCTTTGGCGTGATGGTGAGGTCGTCGGGCGTATTTGCCCTGCCGACCAGACCAATTCAGCCGCTCTTCTGCCAGAGGCGCAAGCCCTGCTGGCAGATGCCGGTTTGACGTTTGCCGATCTCGATGCCGTGGCCTTTGGCGCGGGGCCTGGGTCGTTTACCGGTCTGCGCGTCGCCTGTGGCGTGGCTCAGGGGCTGGCGTTTGGGCGCGGCGTGCCGCTCATCGGCATCGGTACGCTCGAAGCCATGGCGCAAGAGAGCGGGGCCGAACGGGTTCTGGTGGCGCTTGATGCGCGCATGGGCGAAGTGTATTTCGCCTGCTATGTCGCCGGGGAGTTGCAGGGAGAAATTGGTGTGTATCCACCCGAGCGTGTCCCTCTGCCCGAAGGAGAAGGCTGGCTGGCCTGCGGGAACGCGCTGGCGGCCTATTCGGTGCTGGGTGAGCGTCTTGCGGCGCAGGTCTCCGTCTGGCGCCCCGAGATCATGCCCTCCGCGACTGGGGTCGTTCGTCTGGCCGCGCCGCGGATTGCACGAGGCGAGGCGATCGATCCAGCACTGGCGGCCCCTCTGTACGTGCGCGACAAAGTGGCGAAAACCGTTGCCGAACGCCTGGCCGAGGGGGGCAAGGCCTGATGGATGTCCAGTCTGCGGCCCGGATCGAATTCCTGCCGATGCAGCGCAGCGACCTCGACGCCGTTCTGGCCATCGAGCACGAGGTTTTTCCGTATCCCTGGACTCGCGGCAATTTTAACGACTCCCTCGACAGTGGCTACCTCGCTTGGGTGTGCCGCAGAAACGATCAGATCATCGGGTATTTTGTGCTGATGACCAGCCTGGATGAAGCGCATCTCCTCACCATCGGGGTCGCGGCGCGATGCCAGAAGCAGGGCCTGGGCGCACGATTGTTACGCCATGCCATGACCGTCGGTAAAGCGGCGCGGGCGCGCCGGGTGTTGCTTGAGGTTCGCCGGTCGAATGCGTCGGCGCTTGGGCTTTACCAACATTTTGGTTTTCGTCAGGTCGGCGTGCGCAAAGGTTATTACCCCGCTGATGGCGGTCGTGAGGATGCTCTGGTGCTCGAACGGGATCTTGAGGATGTGACGGCATGACTATGACGCGCGAGCAACTCTTACGTGAAATGGGGCTGGCACCGATCTGGGTGCGTCGCGATGGGGGCTCTCCCGCAAGCGAGGAGCTGGCCGCGCTTGGCGCGCCTCAGCCGCTTCATTCGGCGCCACAGGAGGCGGCTTCATCCTCCGCGACTGACATGCGCCTCCCTTCGGCGACGAGTTCTGCAGCGCATGCAGAGTTGAATTTGGCGTCGAATCAGGAATCGAACTCGGCGTCGAAATCGGTGCAGGTCGCCCCCCCTGTTTCGTGCGACGAAGCAGATGCTCCAGCTCGGGCAGCGGTCATTGCCGAACTTGACTGGCCGGCGTTGAATGCCACCATCCTCGGCTGTCGCGACTGCGCCTTGTGCGAGCGTCGCGAGCAAGCGGTACCCGGTGTCGGCGACGTGGAAGCTGATTGGCTGTTCATCGGAGAAGGGCCGGGCGCGGAGGAGGACGAACGCGGAGAACCCTTTGTCGGGCAGGCCGGCCGTCTGCTCGACGCCATGCTCACTTCCATCGATCTTAGGCGCGGCGAGGGCGTGTATATCGCCAATGCCGTCAAGTGCCGCCCCCCCAATAACCGCACGCCCGAAGCCGACGAACTCGCGGCCTGCCGCCCTTATCTCGCGCGACAGATTGCCTTGATCCGGCCGCGCCTGATCGTCCTGCTCGGGCGTGTCGCCGTGCAATCCCTGCTGGGCGAGGATGCCTCGCTCGCCAGCCTGCGCGGTAAAGCGCTGCGTTACCGGGAGAACGGACTCGACATTCCCGTGCTGGTGACCTATCACCCCGCCTATTTGCTTCGTAATCTGCCGGACAAAGCCAAGGCCTGGGAAGATCTGTGCCGGGCGCGTGCGCTGATGCGGGCCGAGATGGCTTCCTAAGCTTCGTCCGTAGGCGATCAGGGGGCGGGGCGATTCAAGGGCTTTGACCGTTCTCCCCCTTCGCCGCGAGCGGTACAGAGAATGCTCACCTCGTGGCAGGTTTCTGATCTGACCTGGCGATCATGTGCGCCGCGTAGATCGATTATTGGGGCGCTGACAGCGTGCGTCCGAAAGCGCGGACTTTCTCCCAGTCGGTGAATTCGACGTCGCGTGCCGGGTCGGTCGGCCCACCGGTGACCCACATGATGAAGCGGATCATTGTCTTGTCATACCAGGTGTAACGGCTGTAGCGCAGCGCGCCGGCAAAAACGGCCAGGCGCTTGGGTTGCCAGGCCGATTTTTTCAGGAAGGTGCGCATGTAGGCCGAGCCTTCGGGTGTGTCCTTACCCGGTTTGCGGGCCGTGAGGTTAACGCAGAAGAAGGTGTTCGGCCGTGCTTCAAGAACGCTGCGCTGTTCTCTGGCAAAGCGATAGAGCAGCGCAGGCAGGTGGCCGTAACGGATCGAAGCGCCGACAACCACTTGTGGCGCCCTGCTCAAAGCGTGTACTGCTTGGGGGTCGCTCAGGGGGAGCAACGTGGCCGAGCCACCGGCAGAACGCACTTCCTCGGCCATGGCTTCGCAGATGCGGCGAGTCTGCCCATCGTGTGTGGCGTAAAGAAAGAGGACGTCGCTCATTGGCTTCTCCGGGCGCGCAGGGCTGCCCGCAAGCGTTTGCGTTCATGGCGCAAGCGCTTGAAGACCGGCGGGCCAAGGTTGTCGGCAAGAAGCAGGCCAACCGCGAGCACCGCACCGGTGATCACCATGTCGGTCAATAGCCCGACGCCAGTTGCGCTGTCCTGTTCCATCAGCGCATGCAAACCGCGAAAGCCGACGCTGCCTGGAACCAGGGTAATGATCCCCGGGATCTTGACGAGAATCGCCGGTTTGCCGGTCAGGGCGTTGTAGAAATGGCCGGCGAATCCCACCGCGAGTGCGCCCGCAAACGCACCAACGATCATTCCGAAACCAGCATTGACGATGGAAAACACGCTCCAGGTCAGCAAGCATCCGATGATCAGGGCGTGGGTCGAGCGCCAGGGGGCTTGCAGGACGCCGAGCATGGATAGCCCCAGAACGACAATGGCCGGCCAGACGATCCAGCTCGGCAGCGGCAAAGGGGCGCCCGTGGCGTGCTCCGGGACGAGATGCGTGCCTATCTCAGTGCCGATTGCCAAGCCGGCACCCATCAGGAAGAGGAGCAGGAAGACCCCGGCCAGGCGCCCCGTCCCGGCGAGGAGATTCTGTGTGGCGAGTTCCGACATGGCGACCGTGAGCATGAAACCGGGCAGGAGGAAGACAACGCCAGCCACCGAGGTGATAAAGGGCGATTGCTGGGGCAGGACGATGGCCGAGAGGTGCGCAAGAAGCGCAGCCAGTGCGCACAGGATGACCGGGATGGCCGGTCCGAGGCGCGGGTAAGGCGAGAGAGCGAGAAAGCCGCGCACGAACAAGGCGCCGATCACGCCGCCGCAGGCAATTTCGACCCAGCCACCGCGGAGCAGGACGGCGACGCCGGCCGAGAGTAGAAAGCCGAAAAAGACAAAGGACCAGCCTGTCCAGAGCGGTGGCGTGCCCATGATCGTCTTGAGCTCGCTTTCGATGCGGTCGAGGCAGTCCGGACCCTCGATGCGGGTCAGCATATCCTCGAGGGCGATGAGCCGGGCCATGTTGTAATCGTAAGGGGGCAGGCGGGTCATCACCACTTTTTGGGTGCCGTCCTCGGCCGTGAGATTGAGCGTGAGCATGGTCAGCACGGCAAAACAGACGACCCGAACCCCCAGCTGGTTACCCACGGCATTGAGCTGACGTTCCAGTTCGTACGAGTGCAGTCCGCTCAAATGCAGCGCTTGCGCCAGATCGAGAAGGAAGTTTGCCTGCCGGGTCAAGTTCGTCGGTGTTGGCGGGGCGGCCGTTTGAAGCGAGGTTTCCATAGTCAAGCTCAGGTAGGTCGTGCATACTGATTATATCGATGGAGTATCGGGCTGTCTGTGTGCTTGCGCTGAACCGTTGTGACAGCCCTTGATTGTTGCGCTTTGCCTTGATTTGGTGGAATGCCTTGCCAATACTGAGGGCGTGCCGTACATGTCGGTAGACGGGAGTGGGAAGCATGGATGTGTCATCGTGTCGCTGGATCGCCGCTATGGTGTGTTGTCTGGCGGTCGCTGCGGCCTTTGACGCCGAAGCGGCGCCGCGGGCGCATTGCCCCAAGCCCATTTCCTTTGGCCTGTACGAACACGGCGTGATGTACGATGCTGCGACAGGGCGTGGGCTGGATAAGGACTTTGCCGATTTGCTGGCGGCCCGGACTGGTTGCCGTTTTGATTTTGTTCTGCGTTCCCGAGCCCGCATCTGGCATGATCTTGAAGCAGGCACCCTGATGATGACCGGCTCGGCGATTGGAACCCAGGCGCGCCGGGAGTTTGCCTGGTTCGCGAATCATCTTGCCTCGAAGAATTATGTGCTGGTGCGTGAGGGATTGGCCGTGAATTCGGCTCAAGCCTTCGAGAAGGACGCCAGTTTGCGTTGGGGGGCTGTGAGAGGCTACCAGCACGGCCAATCCATGGATCGTTTTTTGGCACGTTTGCGACTTGAGCAGCGTGTTGCCGAAGTACCAGATGTCCTAAGCGCCTACCGTGATTTTCTGCGTGGCCGCACGGATGCCATGTTCATTCAGTCGATGCAGGCTTCAAAGTACATCAAGGATATGCCGCCGCAGCAAACGATCCGCCTCGTTGACTGGTTCCCCGAGGATAAACCTGTGCATGCCGGGCTGGCGCTCTCCAAGAAGCATTTTTCCGAAGCCGACGCCCGTTATTGGCGGAAAGTCATTGCCGAACTGCTGGCGGATGGTTCCTTGAGGAAGTTGTATGGAGCCTACATGCCGGCGGATCAGGTCGAGTTAACCTTGAACTTTAAGCAGGAGTAGTTGATGCGAAGCCGGTCGGTGCGCGTTCTGTTCTGCTTTCTGCTGACGCTGTGGCTTGCTGGCGCAGTACGGGCCGCATCGCCGCTGTGCCAGGGGGTGGTGACCTACGGGTTGGTCGATCATGGGGTTTTGTACGATATGGAGACAGGTCGCGGGATCGACCGCGATATTGCGGTCGAACTCGCGCGCCGGAGCGGTTGCGAGTTTGTCTTTCTTGAACGGCCGCGAGCCCGAATCTGGCACAGCTTTGAAAGCGGGACGCTGGACATGGTCGGTGGTTCTCTCCGTACCCCGGAGCGAGCGAAGATTGCCTGGTTTGCCAACTATGCTGCGGTCAAGAACGAGGCGATCGTCCGTGCATCGCTTTCCATCCTGTCAGCACAGACTTTTCTTGCCGATTCGCGTCTGATTTGGGGCGTCGTCCGTGGCTACCGGCATGGCGAACAAGCCGATGCCTTCATTGCGGAGCTAAGGGCAAAAGGACGCGTGCAAGAAGCGCCAGATGTGCGCAGCTTGTTCCGCCTGTTCGAGCAAGGCAAGGTTGATGGAATTTTTTCCCAGTCGATCGTCTACGCCAAACAATTTCATGAGCACCCTTCCACTGTACCTTTGCGAATTTCTGACTGGTTTCCAGCCGAACCGCCAGCACGAGGTGGCATTGCGCTCTCCAAGCGCCGCTTTTCGGCAGACAACGCAGCGCGATGGCGGGGGTTGGTTGAAGGAATGCGCTCGGATGGAACCTTGAGGACGATCTTTGCCCGTTACGTCGGGCCTGATCAGGCAGAACAATTGCTGCAATTCAGGGCTGACTGACACAGTCGGAGTACTTGGCGGGTGTGTTGTCCATGTGTGCTTGACGAGACTCGCCGCGCCACCTAGGATGCGGCGTTTTGTTTCTCTGTGTGATGCGATGAGCCGCGTTTGTCCCAATTGTCAGCAGCTTCGCCCTGCTGATACATCTGCTCCGGATTGGCAGTGCCCAGGCTGTGGCAAGGCCTATAACAAAGGGGCTGGTGCCCCGGTCGATTCGGCGTATGGGAAGACGACCTATCTTCCGCCCGTGAAGACGCCGTTCCGGGAGCGTTCCCCTTTGGTACGGATGCTTATTGCCTCCCTCTTCATTGGCTGGATCGTCCTCTATTATTGGCCCAGTCGTGAGCAGAGCGTTACCGAGACCGCGCGCGCCCAACCTGTGGTGGTGATGTATGCAACCACGTGGTGCGGGTATTGTGCCCAGGCGCGGTCCTTCTTTGCTGCGAATGGCATTCAGTACGAGGAACGCGACATCGAGAAATCAAGTGCCTACCATGAGGAGCACCGTCGTTTGGGCGGGCAGGGGGTTCCCCTGATTCTTGTCGGTGAGGAAAAAATCGGCGGATTCAACGAAGGGCGTTTGCGCAGCCTGCTCAAACCCTGGATCAAAAGCTGATCTGTCCTTACGTTTGCTTTCTCTGCTGCGCACTCAGGTGGTCATCGCCGTGTAACACACCTCCCTTAGTCTGAGCGTAATTCATCAGACAAAGGGACGGTTGGTCGATGTTGAATGTTCGCTGGGGGCTGCGTTTTGTACTTGGTCTTGTGCTCGGCTTCTCGATTGCCTGGGGATGTGGTGCGCAAGAGCTTATCCATGGGGTAGGGTCTTCGGCGGCCCATCCGGTTTATCGCGTGTGGGCCGAAGAGTACGCGCGCAATGGCGGCAGAGCGCTGCGTTACGAGCCTTCCGGATCCTCTGCTGGCCTTAAGTCAGCCCGTGAGCGGCGTTCCGATTTCGGCGCTTCCGACATCGCTCCGTCGCAACACGACTGTGAGCGCGACGGGCTGGTCGTCGTACCAACTGCGATAACCGGCGCTGTCCCGGTGGTCAATCTGCCGCGATTTTCCGGTCAGCGCCTGGTGCTCGATGGCGATTTACTGGCCGCGATTTTTTTGGGGCAGATCAGAAAATGGAACGATGCCCGTATTCAGGCGCTCAACCCCTCAGTTCGTTTACCTGATTTGAGCATCGAACGGATCGTCCGCAGCGACGGTTCCGGAACGACTTTCCATTTCAGCGATTACTTGTCGCGTGTTTCGCCTGACTGGAAGCGCCAATTGGGGGCCGGAGCCATGCTTAACTGGCCCTCGGGCACTCTGAGTGCCATAGGAAGCCAGGGTGTGGTCGATCGTCTGGTGGCGACTCCCGGGGGAATCGCCTATGTGGATTTCAATTATGTGGTCGAACAAAAACTAGCTGCAGTGGATTTGCTGCATCAGGACGGAAGCGTCGTCGCCGCCGGGGCCAACGCCTTTCGGAGTGCTTTGCTTGGAAGTGACTGGGTGAAGCAGGGCGATTTTACGCAATCCTTGACGGATCAGGCTGCCAAAGGCGCTTGGCCGATCACCATGGGTACGTTCGTTGTTTTTCCCCGCCTTAGCGATGCCCCGGAGCGAACGCGCGCTGCGATCCGTTTTTTTGTATGGGCGTTCATGCATGGCGATGAACTGGTTAGGCGATCACATTTTGTGCGGTTGCCTGATCTGCTGCAGGCTAAAGCGTATCGCGCGATGGCCGAAGTCCGTGATCGCGAGGGGCGGTCTCTGAGTGATATCCCGCTCCTGACGCAACGCTGAACCCTCTCTCATGCCGCTGCAGCGATGCGCTTGGTCGCTGTTACCAAAATCTGTTGTTTATCGCCAACCCGTAATAGCCAGGAATAGGTCTGTGCGGCCCAGTCGGGTGAGTTTTTTTTGGCCAAAACATTGTTTTTGATGTCAGTGGCCCGGCCTTTCCTTTTGCTTCACTCTGTGGGTATTTGTTGCACGTTTAGTGTAAAAAAACCATCCTCTTGTAGAAAAGAAATTTTCAGCATGCTACTCTAACGAAAAAATACGTACACAATTGGCCTGTCTCAGTGTCTTTTATGTTGAGTGGCTTGGGGTGTACGTCGACAAATTTCAACTCGGAGCGTGTGCCATGGCATTACTCATTGCGTTTTTCGTGACAGCGACTGTTGGCTATATGGTGTTCAAAAACTACAAGGCCCAGGCGGTGCTTTTTCTCGGAGGTATCGTCCTCATGGCAGCGGCTATCCTGCTCGGTTCAGCAGATATTTTGCCGGGGACCAAAAGTACCGGTTTCAAGTGGTTCGATATTTTTGAGTTCATTCGTAACACCTTTAGCTCCACCACTGCTGGCCTAGGTTTGATGATCATGGCAGTAGCCGGATTCGCCCGCTACATGGACGAAATTGGAGCAAGTCGGGCATTGGTGCGCATTGCCGTAAAACCGCTTGGCAAGTTGCACTCGCCCTACCTTGTGATGAGTGCGACCTATGTGCTCGGTCAGTTCCTTGCACTGTTTATCCCCAGCGCATCGGGGCTGGGGGTGTTACTCATGGTGACGGTCTTCCCCATTTTGATTAGTCTGGGGGTGAGCCGACTTTCTGCGGTGGCCGTGATCGGCACCACGCAGTCGCTGGATATCGGGCCAGCGTCCGGAAACAGCGTGCTTTCAGCCAAAAATTCGGGTATGGATATCACCACCTATTTTGTTGACCACCAGATACCAGTGGCCTTGTGTATCGTGGCGACGGTTGCTGTGCTGCACTTCGTGGTGCAGCGCTGGTTCGATCAGCGCGCCGGTCATGTTGTTGAGAAAACCGATCTCATTGCCGTTGACGACAAAAAAAATGACACCGTGCCGCTGATTTATGCCCTGCTGCCGATCATTCCAATGGTGCTCATTCTTACCTTCAGCAAGATGGCCGTCGCCTCAATCAAGATGGACGTGATCACAGCCATGCTTATCAGCATCATGATCGGTATGGTTTTCGAATACGTGCGCCATCGTGACGCCAAGAAAGTGATGTCAAGTATCCAGGTTTTCTTCGATGGCATGGGTGTGCAGTTCGCCACGGTGATTACTCTGATCGTTGCTGGCCAGATGTTTGCCGAGGGATTGATCAAGATCGGTGCCATCAGCTCTATGATTCAATCAGCTCAGTCGCTGGGGCTCGGGGCGACGGCCATGATTTTTGTGATGACTGCAATCATCGCTGTTTCGGCGGTCATCATGGGCTCCGGCAACGCACCGTTCTTCGCCTTTGCCGCGCTGGTGCCGACAGTCGCCTCTCAGATGTCGATTAACGCCGTACAGATGCTTTTGCCGATGCAGTTCGCCGCCAGCATCGCGCGTAGCGTTTCGCCGATTACAGCGGTTATTGTTGCTGTGTCCGGTATTGCTAAAGTTTCACCGTTCGATGTGGTCAAGCGCACCGCCATTCCGATGGCTGGTGCCATGTTGGTCAACATCGTTGCTGGGTTCTTCCTCATCAAGTAAGGAGCTTTCATATGTTCAAATTGCTGAAAAATGCGACTGTATATGCGCCGGAAAAGCTCGGTGTCAGGGATGTTTTGTTCGCCGGCGACCGTGTGGTACATATCGCCGAGCACATCGAGCCGAATCCGGCCTACGGCGAGGTAGAGGTCATAGACTGCATCGGTTGCAGCGTCGTCCCTGGTTATGTCGACCAGCACGTACATCTCATCGGCGGTGGCGGGGAAGGCAGCTTCTCGACGCGCACGCCGGAAGTGATGCTGAGCGATCTCACCTCGTGCGGCATCACCACCGTGGTCGGCACGCTCGGTACCGACAGCGTCACCCGGCATATGACGTCCCTGCTGGCCAAGGCCAAGGGACTGGAAGAGGAGGGTATCTCGACCTGGATCTACACCGGCGCCTACGACGTACCCGTCCCGACGCTGACCGGCAGCATCCGCACCGACCTGATCATCGTCGATAAGGTCGTCGGTGTCGGTGAGGTGGCGATGTCCGACCACCGCTCCTCGCAGCCGACCAAGACCGATTTCGCCCAACTGGCCGCGCAGGCGCGGGTCGGCGGCATGCTCTCGGGCAAGGCCGGGGTGCTGCACATCCACCTTGGCGACGGCAAGGCAATGATCGACTGGGTCTTTGATCTGCTCAAGGAAACCGAGCTGCCGATCACCCAGT
>CAZHFS010000021.1:0-18829 GCA_964531885.1 uncultured Propionivibrio sp. | reverse complement strand
GGCGAGAAGATCAAGATCGCCGCAACCACCGTGCCGAAGTTCTCGGCCGGCGCCACCTTCAAGGCCGCTGTTGCCGCCAGCAAGGGCAAGAAGAAGAAGTAAGCGCGCACAGCCTTACTCCAATAAAAGGCTTGTACGCGTGGCGTGCAAGCCTTTTTTGTTTGGTCGTTGGCGCACGGGATGCACATCCCATCGCGCACCCGAAACCACCGTCACCATCTCAAGCCACCCTTCGTAAGGAGCCAAGATGATTTCCCTCCGCCGCCTCATCGTCGCGACACTCGCCATGATCCCGCTGTTCGCCTTTGCTCAGCAGCAGACGCCGGGCATAGACGCCATCTCCCTCGTCGGCCCCGGAAAATTCGCCGGGCTAATCGAAGGAACAGCAAAAGCCACCGTCGAATCGGTTGACCCTGCATCGCGCAGCCTGGTCCTCAAACGCGCCAACGGCGAAAAACTGATCGTCGTCGCCGGAAAAGACGTTCAGAATTTCGATCAAATCAAAGCGGGAGACAAAGTCGTTGCCCGCCACACCCAAGCGTTGGTAATGGAGCTGAAGAAAGGTGGCGCGGGCATCCGCGAGCGCTCGGTGAGCACGGAGCAAGGAAAAACCTCGCCCGGGGAGAAGCCCGGTGCATATGAAGCAACCAAGATCGACTTCGTCGCTGATGTCGTCGGCGTCAACAAAAAAGAACAGACCATTACTCTTCAGGGTGTCGAGCGCAAGGTTCGCTTGAAAGTACAAGACCCCGAGCAATTCAAAATGATCAAGAAAGGCGACCAGGTTGAAGGTGTCTACGCCGAAGCGGTCGCCCTCTCCGTACAACCTGCGCCAGCAAAAAAATCGCAGCAAAACAAAACGCAGTGATCTCCCGCTACGCACCAGCCCCGAACAGGCTCGGTGCGTGGCAAAGTACTCGCCCAGCACAGCCATCGAATGGCATGCATTTCAGATATCGCACCCATTTGACGTCGCAAGATGGCCCGCGTACAATTTGTTCCGACTTTGGGGGCGTAGCTCAGTTGGGAGAGCGATTGGTTCGCAATCAATAGGTCGGCGGTTCGATCCCGCCCGTCTCCACCAGAACCCAGTCCGGCAACGGACAGAAAAAAGCCAGAAACCATAAATAATTCCAGGTTTCTGGCTTTTTTGTATCCAGATGAGAGTGCTAACGAGGAGCCACAGCGGTATAGAATGTGGTCAGACAAGAAACGCACCAGGGGCCGCATCCAGGGAGCGCGATCGCCCGCCTCGCAGGGGCTGACGTCGCCGACAACCTGCTTATCTCATGTTTGCGGACAATCCATGGCTTGTAACGCCGAATGACAAGATAACCAGATGGCCAACGCTGACGATCAACTCTCGACAGAAACCGTGGCGCACAGCTTTGAACTGGAGCAGACAGATACCTATAGCAAGTATCTCCTGCACTCGCGCACCGAAATTCTCGCCGTATTGCGTACCATGATGCAAAAGGGCGCCATGGTCACGGCTCATTTCGATCAGGGCCAGTCTTTCCTGCTCACTGCCCTACTGGCCCTCACCGCTGACACCCGAGGCCTTATCCTCGATATTGGCAGCGATGACGAGATGAATCAACGTGCCCTCAAAACCAACAAGCTTATCCTCACGACAGTGCTTGAGAAGGTGAAAATCCAGTTCAGCCTGAACGGGCTGACCATGACACAACATGAGGGACGCCCCGCGTTTCTTGCCGCTGTGCCGCCGACGTTGTTGCGCTTGCAACGCCGAGAATACTTCCGCCTGTCGACGCCGATCGCCAACCCGATTCGCATGACCACCTACCTGCGCCTTGACGATGGCAGCCAGGCCTTTATCGAGCTTCCGCTCCTTGACATCAGCGGTGGGGGTGTTGGTCTGATGGTCTCTCCTGAGCAAGCCGCGGTCTTTTCCCGCGGCGATGAACTACCAGATTGCCACATGTTATTGCCTGAGGAAGGTTTGCTGGTCGCCACCCTGAGTGTGCGCAACATGTTTGACGTCGCAACCCGATCCGGTTCGCGCTTTGTCCGCATTGGTTGCGAGTTCGTCGACGTTCCGCCGGCGCGTTTGAACATGGTACAGCGCTATATCACCCGCATTGAGCGCGAACGCAAGGCGCGCCTATCCGGCATGGCCTGAGGCCTGGGCCCTGAGCACTGAGCAGTGCTCCAATTACAAATCGTCACAGACCCTTCCTTTATTGCGCAGCACGCAAGAACTAAATTGAACGGGCACCCCCTCGGGTCGCCCGTTCTCTTTCCATCTGGCTCGCATCAGGAGGTTTCATCATGAAGAACCGGCTGTGGCTGCTCCCAATCGTTTTCCTGGTGCCGTTCAGTGCAGGCGCCCTCACGCTGACCACCGAAGAATATCCCCCGCTCAATTTCTCGACCGATGGCGGCAAGACAATCACCGGGTCATCGACGGACATCATGCGCGAGGTCCTCAAACGCACCAACATCCAAGGCACTATCGCGCTGTACCCTTGGGTGCGAGCCCTTAAGATGGCTGGTGACGACAAGGACACCTGCGTGTTCAGCGCGGCCCGTACCCCGGCACGCGAAAAACAGTTCAAGTGGGTCGGCCCGCTCACGCCGGACTCCTGGATTCTCTACGCCAAGGCTGACAGCCCGATCACCCTTGCCAATCTCGACGAAGCGAAAAAATTCAAGATTGGCGGCTACCAGGGCGATGGGAAAGCGGCCTTCCTGAAAGAAAAAGGCTTCCCGATCGACGAAGCGAGCAATGAAGAGCAGACGATCCGCAAACTCGAAGCAGGCCGAATTGACCTCTGGGCCGGCAGCTCACTGGTCGCACCCTGGATGGCCAAGAACATGAACATCAAGATCAAGCCGGTGATCAGTTTTAATGAAGTGCAGATGTATACGGCGTGCAACCCATCGGTCAGCGACGCTGATATCGCCAAAATGAACGATGCGATCAAGTCGATGAAGGGTGATGGAACGATCGACAAGCTCATCGGCAAATACCGCTAATTTCCGATTAAGCAAAAAAAACGAGGAAGGGAAAACCCTTCCTCGTTTTTTTCCACGTTTCGCCGCGAGGCAAAGTCCTCGCCTGCGCGCCACTCAGACCTGCATGTTCATCACATCGTTGTACGCTGTAACGAGTTTGTTGCGTACCTGTACCATTTCTTGAAACGAGAGACTGGCCTTCTGCAAGGAGATCATAACCTCGTGCAGATTAGCCTCGTTATCGCCGGCGGCAAATTTTGCCGCCATGTTTTCCGCTTGGCGCTGGGTCTGACTGACCTGATCTATCGAATTCTTGAGCACCTGCGCGAAGTCCACGTTACCCGCTGTGCCGCTCGCCGCCTCGGCTGGCCGGCCCCCGGCCTGCGCGGCAGTCGCACGCATCACGCTTAACATTTGGTCAATACCCTTGGTGTCCATCCTTACCTCCCGATAACCTTACACTCACCGGAGCAAGATTCACGCCAGCAAAAAATAGCACTGATCTCTCCAGTCCTCACCCATCGAACAGACCGGCATCTCGATACTGTTTGAGTTTGTGGCGCAAAGTTCGTTCCGACATACCAAGGCGCTCCCCCGCAAGTTTCCTCGACCCGCCAACGGCTGCCAGCGTTTCAAGGATATGATCTCGCTCAAGGTCACGCAAGTTATCGCTACGCATTGCCGTTGGCGGCATTTCCTGCGGCGCGGCAGACGCTTGCAAGGGGAGCACAGCAGCCATTCCCGTCGCCACCCCGGCTGGCAGATGCAGATCCATGGCTTCGACGCACTCACCCGCAGCCAGAATGATCGCCCGCTGCATCACATTCTCAAGCTCGCGCACATTGCCAGGCCAGGCATGACTGCGCAAGGCACTCTCGGCCGCAGATGAAAGACGCAATCCGGCGCGCCCGGCACGCCCGCCATGCTCGGCAAGGAAATGCCGTGCCAAGGGCACGATGTCATCCACTCGCTGGCGCAACGAGGGGATGAGCAAGGGAAAAACGTTCAACCGGTAATACACATCCTCGCGCAGCACGCCGCGCGCCACCGCGTCGGCCATGTCACGGTTAGAGGTGGCAATGATGCGGATATTGAGTGGAACGGGCTTCTTCCCTCCCACGCGCTCAACTTCCCGCTCCTGCAAAACCCTCAACAGTTTGGCCTGCAGGGCCAGCGGCATTTCGGTCACTTCATCGAGAAGCAGCGTACCATCCTCTGCCTGTTCAAATTTACCGGCCTGTGCCTGCTGTGCGCCAGTAAAAGCGCCTTTTTCGTACCCGAATAAAGTCGCCTCAAGCAGGCTATCGGGAATGGCTGCACAGTTGATGGCGACAAACGGCCCGGCCCGTCGCACCGAATGATTGTGGATATACCTCGCCACAACCTCCTTCCCGACCCCGCTTTCACCGGTGAGAAGCACCGTGGTATCGGTCTGCGCCACACGGGCTGCCAGGGCAAACAACTGCTGGCTGGCGGCATCTTCGGCAATGACGCCTTCGGCGTCGAGCGTGGCCGGCAAGCGATAGCGTACGACGTGATCAAGGAGCGCCTGAGGCTCAAACGGTTTGAGGAGAAAATCGCAGGCACCCGCCCGCATGGCTTCGACCGCCCGGTCGACATCGGCAAATGCGGTCATCAGCACGACCGGCAAATGGGGATACCGCTTGCGGATTTCCTTAAGCAGGGTTATCCCGTCCATCGGCATCATCCGCACATCGCTAACGACAAGCGCCACCGCTTGTGTCGAAAGCATGCCCAGTGCCGCCTCGCCGCCGTCGGCAGATACCACGGCATGCCCCGCTAGTTCAAGGGTGTCGCAGACAGCCTCGCGCAGATTGGGGTCGTCCTCGACAACCAGAATCGGTAATGATGGCTTCATCTCGTTTCCAATATTTCTTCCGCTTCGCCTACCGGCAGAGTCAGCACGAACTGCGCCCCTTCGCCAGGCCGTGAATCGACCTCAATCTGTCCGCCATGCGCACGCGCCACCCCCAAGGCGATCGCTAAACCCAAGCCGGTCCCCTGTCCGCGTGTCGTAAAAAACGGCTCAAAAATCCTGGCCTGGGTTTCAGCGCTGATACCGACACCGGAGTCTCGCACGGCGATCTTCGCCCAACGTCCCTCAAGCCAGGCATCCAAGCTGACCAGGCCTTGTTCAGGAGGGCACGATTCGCAAGCCTGCAGCGCGTTCTCGAGCAAGTTGATCAGCGCACCGGAGAGCGCCTTGCGGCTGCCGGTCATTATAGAGTCACCCAGCGCCACGGTCAGCGTGAATCGCACCCCTTTCTCCGCACACAAAGGGCGGATCGTCTGCGTTGCCTCATCCAGGAGATTGTTGAGTTCAATGCGATCGCGCCCGATTTGTTCGCCCCGGGCGAAAAGCAGCACGTCCTGAATGAGTCGCTCAAGTCGCTTGAGTTGATCGGTCGCCTTGACGGCAAATCGAGCGCGCGCCGTTGCCGACAAATCGGGCTGAGCCAGATTGGCGCTATAGAGCAAGGCCGTTGCCAGTGGCGTGCGTAATTGGTGGGCCAGCGAGGCAGCCATTTCACCCATGGCTGCGAGACGCTGGTTACGCTCGGCATTGGCCTTCAAGTCGTGCGCCACCGTAATGTCATGCACCAGCAACAAGCGCCCGCCAGCAGAATCGATAGGGCTCTCGGCAATCGACAGCCGCCGTGCCGCCAATTGCCATTCGTCGGGAGAATCGGTCGACACAAGGTGTGCTTGTACTAGGGAAGGCCAATCGCTCCCGGCCAAAGCCTCGCCAAACATGCGCCGGGCTGCCGGATTGGCTTCGCTCACCCGCGAGGCGCTGTCGAGCACCACAACGCCGGCCGGAAGCGCATCCAGAAGAAGCGTCAGGCGCTCGGATAAAGCCTCTTTTTCCTGGTATTGGCGACGTAACTCACCGTTGGCGACGGCCAGTTCGTTGGTTAGAGATTCGACCCGCGCCTGCAAGGCGATATAGGCCTGGGTCAGTTCATGCGAAACCTGGTTGAAAACGGCGAATGCGCGCTGCAATTCTTCCGCTTTAGTCTCGTTCGCCGGTAGTTGCGGCGCCTCGCTCATTCGTTGGACAATCCCATTCAAATCACAGCTACAATAGTAGAATAATTCTTAGCACTTTTCGCTTTTTGCTTGATTCAACGCGAAGTTCTCCTCAGGGATGAGAACGAGCATGGCACCAACATCGCATACACATTGACCTAGCGCAGGCATGGCGGCAACCGGAACCGAAACGACAACACGCACGGACAATCCCAGTGATCGTCTGCGCTACGCCCTATCGCGCTTGAGCAATCAGCAGAAAATACTGCTCATGGTCGCTGTGGCCGCGATCATTGCCATCGCCGTCGCGGCCAGCACTTGGCTCAAGCAAGCCGACTACCGGATTCTTTTCTCGAATATCGGCGAGCGCGACGGTGGCGCGATCATCGCGGCGCTCGACCAGATGAACATCCCCTACAAGTTCAACGAGAGCGGTGGAGCCATCATGATCCCCGGGGGAAAAGTGCATGAAGTGCGTCTTCGCCTCGCCTCGCAAGGCCTGCCCAAGAGCGGCGGAGTAGGCTTCGAGCTCCTTGAGAACCAGAAATTCGGGGTCAGCCAGTTTGCCGAACAGATCAATTATCAGCGCGGTCTGGAGGGCGAGTTGGCCCGGACCATCCAGTCCATCGGCGCCGTACAGGTCGCACGGGTTCACCTCGCCATCCCGAAACCGACCGTTTTTGTCCGCGAGGAACTCAAGCCCTCGGCATCCGTACTGCTCAACCTTTACCCCGGCCGCGCTCTTGAGCCATCGCAAATCGCGGGGATCCAGAACCTCGTCGCGGCCAGCGTCCCCAACCTTGCCACCACCAGCGTAACCCTGATCGACCAAAGCGGGACCATGCTCTCTCAACTCAAGAGCAAGTTGACCGAGGCCGGGCTCGACCCAACCCAACTGCGCTACGTACAGGAAGTCGAATCGAACGCAACCAAGCGGATTGAAGCGATCCTCGAACCGATTGTCGGCAAGGGCAACGCCCGCGTCCAGGTGGCTGCAGACATCGACTTTTCGCAAAGCGAGCAAACGGCGGAAACCCACCGCCCCAACTCGACCCCGCCCGATATCAGCATTCGCAGCCAGCAAATCAGCGAGTCGGCCAGCGCAACGCCCTCCGCCCAAGGGGTTCCGGGAGCGTTGACCAATCAGCCACCAGTTCCGGCGACAGCGCCGCTTACCCAGCCGCCCGTCGCCGGCGCAGGCGCGGCAGCCCCAACCGGCCAGCCGGTACCGGGCCAACTCAACGCCGCTGGAGTACAAGCCGCGATCAACAGCGTCGCGCAACCGATCAACACGCGCAAGGATTCGACCATCAATTACGAGGTCGACAAGACCATCCGCCACACCAAGCAATCGATTGGCGCAATCAAGCGCCTGTCGGCAGCCGTCGTGATCAACCACCGCAAGGATGCCAAGGGTGCCGTCAAGCCATTGCCCGACGCCGACCTAAAGCAAATCAACGATCTTGTCCGCGAAGCAATGGGCTACAACAAGGATCGTGGCGACACCGTTTCAGTCGCCAACGCGCCTTTCACCAAGATCGAGTCAAGCACCGTCGACATTCCGCTCTGGAAGGATCCGGAAATTCTGGCGCTGGCCAAGGAGTTGTTCAAATACCTGGCGATTGCCGGCATTCTCGCCTACCTGATGCTCAAGATCGTCATCCCGCTGGTCAAGACCATGCTGACGCCGCCCCCCCCTCAAGCCCACCAGAAACTGGGCGGCACCGTGGATATCCTCGACGAGGAAAACGCGACACCTGAGCAAAAAGCGGCACAGAGCTTCGACCAGAAAATCTCTCAGGCACGCGACATGGCGCAGCAAGATCCGAAAGTCGTGGCCAACATCATAAAAGACTGGACGGGCGGAAATGCCACCTGATGACGGCATCGAGAAGAGTGCCATATTGCTCATCGCCCTGGGCGAGGATTATGCCTCCGAGGTGCTAAAGCATCTAGGCCCGAAGGAAGTCCAGAAACTTGGTCATGCCATGGCCAGCATGAAGACGGTTCCACGCGCCAAGGTTGAAGAGGTGCTGGCTGATTTTCAACGCACGGCGACCGAATCGGCCGCAGTCCACATCGACAGCGACGCCTATGTGCGCTCCGTGCTGACCAAGGCGCTCGGCGACGACAAGGCTGCCAATCTGATCTCGCGAATCCTGCAGGGCGGGGATACCAATGGCATCGAAGGCCTCAAGTGGATGGACGCGCCGACAGTCGCCGACCTCATCCGCAACGAGCATCCCCAGATCATCGCCACGATTCTTGTTCACCTCGAGCACGACCACGCCAGCGATATCCTCAACCATTTCACCGAGCGCCTGCGCAATGATGTCGTACTGCGCATTGCCACGCTCGAAGGCATCCAGCCGGAAGCCCTCAAGGAACTCAACGATGTGATGCTGCGCCTGCTCTCCGGCTCGGCCAACATCAAAAAATCGGCCATGGGCGGGATACGCGCCGTGGCCGAGATTCTCAATTTCATGGGGGCTGCCAACGAGACGACTGTCGTCGACGCGATCCGCGAGTACGACCCCGACTTGGCCCAACGTATCCTTGATGAAATGTTCGTCTTCGAGAACCTGCTCGACCTCGAGGATCGCGCAATCCAGCTTCTGCTGCGCGAAATCCAGTCCGACTCGCTGATCCTGGCCATGAAGGGCGCCTCCGAGCCTTTGCGCGAAAAGATTTTCAAGAATATGTCGCAGCGCGCTGCCGAAATGCTGCGCGAGGATCTCGAGTCGCGCGGGCCAGTCCGTCTCTCCGAAGTCGAGGCCGAGCAGAAGGAAATCCTCAAGATCGTCCGCCGTCTGGCCGACGAAGGGCAAATCGTCCTCGGCGGTGCCGGCGGCGAGCAGATGATCTAAACGACGCTCAGCCCCGCCATGACCGGATTCCTGCCCAAGGAGAAAATGACGGCTTACCAGCGCTGGGAGGTCGCCGCATTCGACGAAGCAGAGCGCACTGCCGCTCGGGCCAGCCAGGTGACAGCCGAGGCGGAGAAGGCTGGACTCGACTTACCCCCCGAGGAGACAATGCCCGCGGTCGCCCTGCCAACCGCGGCAGATATCGAACGCATTCATCTCGAAGCCCACGAACAAGGCTACGCCGCGGGCTTTGCCGAAGGCCAGGCGGCTGCTCAAGTCATTGCCGACCAGGTCGGCGCCCTCCTCGGCAACCTGCCTGCCGCAATCAAGGGAGTTGATCAACAGATCGCTGAACAACTCCTTGCCACCGCGATGGAAGTTGCCAGCCAGGTGGTGCGACAGACACTCAAACTCAAGCCCGAATTCATCCTCCCGGTCGTCCGGGAGGCCGTCACAAGCCTGAACGTGCTTAACGGGCACCCGGCGCTTTTTCTGCACCCAGACGATGCCCGGTTGATTCGCCAAATGATCGGCGAACAGCTCAGCCATAACAACTGGCGCATTATTGAAGATCCTTCCCTGACACCCGGAGGCTGCCGAGTGGAGATGGGGGCAAGTGAGGTCGACGCCACCCTCGAAACGCGCTGGCGACGGGTCATCGAGGCCATGGGCATCTCCCCCGAATGGCTGGCCGACCAGCCCTGATCTTGGACAATGCAAGCGCCTCGGGACAATCCGCACCATCAGGCCTGGCATGGCTTCCTCGAATCCTGCCGGGAAGCTGCCGCGCAATCCAAACCGCTTTTGCCAAGCGGTCATCTGACACGCATTAACGGTTTGGTCATGGAGGCCGCCGGGCTTAAATTGCCGCTCGGCAGTTCCTGCCGTATCCTGCCTTTGGGCGGATCGCCCATCGAGGCTGAAGTCGTCGGTTTTAATGGAGAGCGCCTGTTCCTGATGCCTTCCGAAGACGTCTACGGCCTCTCGCCAGGCGCCCGGGTCGTCGCCATCGACCCGCAGGCCCAGCCACCGCGTATCGGCCAAGCACGACAAGCCCGGCGACGTGCCGTTGACCGCGCCAAGCTCTTACCTGTCGGCCCATCGCTTTTGGGCCGCGTGGTCGATGGCGCCGGTCGTCCGCTTGATCGCCATGGGCCACTGAATGCGGAGAGCCTGCGCCCTCTGCAAGGCCGCCCCTTCAATCCGATGGCCCGTGCCCCGATCGACCATTCACTCGATGTCGGTGTGCGCGCCATCAACGCCCTGCTGACCGTCGGTAGAGGCCAGCGCATGGGGCTCTTTGCTGGCTCCGGGGTCGGCAAAAGCGTCCTGCTAGGGATGATGGCCCGCTACACCTCGGCCGAAATCATCGTCGTCGGCCTGATCGGCGAACGCGGCCGCGAGGTCAAGGAGTTCATCGAACAGATTCTTGGCGAAGAAGGTCTCCGGCGTGCCGTCGTCGTTGCTGCGCCAGCCGATGTCAGCCCTTTGATGCGCTTGCAGGGCGCCGCCTACGCCACGTCGATCGCCGAATATTTCCGCGATCAGGGCCGGCACGTCCTCTTGATAATGGATTCGCTGACGCGTTTTGCCATGGCCCAGCGTGAAATCGCCCTGGCCATCGGCGAACCGCCCGTCACACGCGGCTACCCCCCTTCCGTTTTTGCCCGCTTGCCCCAACTCGTCGAGCGAGCCGGCAACGGCCCTGACGGGGGAGGGTCGATCACGGCCTTCTACACCGTACTCGCCGAAGGGGATGACCAACAGGATCCGATTGCCGACTCGGCCCGCGCCATCCTCGACGGACACATCGTGCTCACGCGCGCCCTCGCCGACGCCGGCCATTATCCGGCCATCGACATTGAGCAATCGATCTCGCGTGCCATGGTTAACCTGATCACCCCGGAGCATTTCGAGCAAATACGGCGCTTCAAACAGCTCTATTCTCGCTACCAACGCTCGAGAGATCTGATCAGCGTCGGTGCCTATGCCCCGGGTTCCGACCCGGCGCTCGACGAAGCGATCCGCCGCTACCCTGCTTTCGAGCACTTCCTGCAACAGCCTCTGGGCATCCAGGCAGGCTATGCTGATAGTCTCGCGAGTCTCGATTCGCTTTTCTCCACACCGAGCTAACCGCCTGCCGCACCGCAAGCCCCACCTTCCTCTGTCATGCCCAAGCCCTTCCCTTTGCAAACCGTGCTTGACCTCATGCAAGCACGTAGCGATGAGGCCACGCAGCAATTGGCGCGGCTGATCGCCAACGAGCGGGATGCCAAAACCAAGCTTGAGCTGCTGAGCAACTACCGCAACGACTACGCCCTGCGCTTCACCCAGGCGGCCCAGAATGGTTTATCGCAACGCGAATGGCACAACTACCGCGAATTTCTCAACCGTCTGGATGAAGCCATCGACTTGCAAAAGCACGCCGTCGCCCAACATGAAAGGCATACGGCAGCTGGTCAGCAACACTGGCAAGAGCAGCGCAAAAAACTCAAGGCTTTTGACACTTTATCCGCCCGACACAGCCATAACGAGGCACGCAAAGAAGAGAAACGCGAACAGAAAACCCAGGATGAGGTGGCCAGCCAGAGGCACTCGAAAACCGAAAAGTAAGCGCAGTCCAGTAAAACAGGGCGCATATTGCAGCTGGCACAGAGATTGCTCAGAGAAAGCCATCCTTTCGAAGAGCTACGCCATGGCCATCACCCTCCTGACACCTGCAGCAAAACTGGCTCCAGTGCCATCTGCCGGCAATGACCTTTCCGCCGCAGACGCTGGCTCTGCCGACCTTGCAGGAGCGTCTCTCGCCGGTAACGATTTCAGCAAGCTACTCCTTGGCCAATTGGCGCCCCAAGCCCCAGGAACATCAATCTCTCTCCCGGCAGACGCCGGAACCAAGGACGACGGCGAACAGGCTGTGCCACTCGTCGCGGAACAGGATCCAGGTGCCGCCGCCGCACAGATCCTCGCTTCGCTGGGCCTCACCAAACCGGATGTATCAGCCGAAAAGGGTACGGTAAAAACCGATATCACCGCTGAAGCGTCCAGCAAGGGCCAGACGATTCAAGGGCTGACTGCCAGCCAAATCGCCGCAGGTTCCGCCGAAGGAAAGTCCAGCGAAGCCATGCAGCAGCCCTTAGCACCGGCCACCTCGATGGAGAATAGCAACACCCAGAGCATTAACGCCAAACCGGCAAAATTTGCCGAGGTGCTTGACGCGGCGACTTCGCCTGCTTCGGTTGCATCCATTGAGGGACGTGACAGCCCGACCCCGACAGCGCCGACGGTACAGCCGATGCATGCAGATCGTCCACAGACCATTGCGCGACATGATGCCGTGCTCGAAATACAGACACCGGTTCGCGACGTCCGCTGGAACCAGGACTTTACCCAGAAAATCGTGTGGCTTGCCGGCAACGGCAAGCAAAGCGCTGAATTAACCCTCAACCCGCCGCAAATGGGGCCGATAGAGATAGCATTGAATATCGACAAGGGCAGCGCCAGTGCCACTTTTGTCTCCGCCAATGCCGACGTCCGCCAGTCCATTGAAAGCGCTTTGCCACGCCTGCGCGAAATGTTTGCCGGCCTGGGGATCGAACTTGGCCAGGCCAACGTCAGTGCCGAGTCCTTCCGTCAGGCCCAGGGAGGCCAAGCGAATGAAGGGCAGTCGCAGGGCAACGGCCAAGGCCGCCAAGGGCAGGCTATACTTGTCACCGAAAGCATGTCGTTGCCGTCCACTCACGCAATGGCTAGCTCACGTGGAAACAGCATGGTCGATATCTTTGCCTGATCCGTTCGACAAGCACGCTGAGCATCGACGAAACGCAACACGAGAGGGTTACTAATGGCCAAAGAAGCCAAACCTGCGGAAGAGGGCACAGCCCCCGCACCGAAAAAAAGCAAGAAGCTGCTGATCATCGTGGCAGCCCTGTTGGTCGTCCTTTTACTCGGCGGCGGCGGGGCAGCTTATCTGCTGATGAAGAAAAACGCCGACGACGATGCCGACGAAGGCGAAGTCGCGACCCAGAAAGCCAAAGACCCGAAAAAGAAGGATGCCAAAGAAGCCCCACCGGTTTACGTCGGCATGGAAGCTTTCACCGTCAATCTTGCGCCGGAAACCCCGGACACAACCGGCCAGTACCTGCAACTCATTCTCTCGGTAGAAGTCACCGATGTGCAGACAGGCGACAAGATCAAGATGTACACCCCAAAGATCCGCAACAATGTGATGTTGCTGCTCTCGGGCAAAAAGGCCTCCGAACTCATTCCACGTGAGGGCAAGGAAGCGCTGGGCGCGGACATCCGTACTCTGATCAACAAGATCCTCGAACCCGGAGCAAAGAGCGGCGAAGGCCCGGTCAAGGACATCCTGTTTACCTCGTTCATCATCCAGTAAGCGACGATGAGCTCCGACTTCCTTTCCCAGGACGAGGTTGACGCCCTACTGCGCGGCGTCACCGGCGAAACCGACGAACCCGACGACAAGGACGACGGCAAAGGAGGCGTACGCGCTTACAACATCGGCACCCAGGAACGGATCGTCCGTGGCCGGATGCCGACGCTCGAACTCATCAACGAGCGCTTCGCCCGCTATCTGCGCATCGGGCTCTTCAACTACATGCACCGCACGGCGGAGATTTCGGTCGGCCCGATCCGGGTGCAGAAATACAGCGAATTCATCCGCAATCTGGTCGTACCAACGAACCTCAACCTCGTTGTCGCCAAACCGCTGCGCGGGACATCACTCTTTGTCTTCGACCCGAACCTCGTTTTTCTGGTCGTCGACAACATGTTCGGCGGCGACGGCCGCTTCCACACCCGTGTCGAAGGGCGCGACTTCACTGCCACCGAGCAGCGCATCATCCAGGGCATGCTAAACGTTGTGTTCGCCGAATACTCCCGCTCCTGGCGGCCGGTTTACGACATCAGTTTCGAGTATGTCCGTTCGGAGATGAACTCGCAGTTTGCCAACATCGCCACGCCTTCGGAAATCGTGGTGTCAACGAGTTTCACCATCGAGTTCGGCGGCGCAGCCGCAGACATGCATATCTGCTTCCCGTACTCGATGCTCGAACCGATCCGCGACATCCTCTACAGCTCAATGCAGAGCGAGCAGTTATCGACGGATCAGCGCTGGATCGTCATGCTGCGCAAGCAACTCAAGGACGCGGAAGTTGAACTCAAGGCGCAGCTGACCACGACCTCGGTCACTTTGGGCGACATCCTCAAGATGCGCGCCGGCGACATCATCCCGGTTCAGATTCCCGAGGTCATTACCGCCGTGGTTGACGACGTGCCGCTGATGGAGTGCCGATACGGCCAGCAGGGCGGGCAATACGCGATCAAGATCGAACGTTTCATCACATCGGAGCAGACCGAGTTCGCTCCCGGAGAAAAGCATGGCTGACGAGAATCAGAACAACACGCCCTCAGTTGAAGACGATTGGGCGGCCGCGATGGCCGAACAAGCGCAGGTTGAAGCTGCGCAGGAAGCGACCAACTCATCAGCTCAGCCAGCCCAGATTTTTCAGTCCTTTGGCGATGCCGGCAACAAGGCGTCGATGATGAACGAACTCGACATGATTCTGGACATCCCAGTTCAGATCGCCGTCGAACTCGGCCGCACCAAGATCACTATCAAGAATCTGCTGCAGCTTGCCCACGGATCGGTTGTTGAACTCGACGCCATGGCTGGCGAACCCATGAGCGTGTTCGTGAACGGCACCCTCATCGCGCAAGGGGAAGTTGTGGTGGTCAACGACAAGTTCGGCATTCGCCTGACGGACATCATCACCCCATCCGAGCGGATGCGAAAACTCGGACGATAACCCCCTCCTGGCCTCTGACTTAGGCCGCGAAACAAATGCCGGCCGCGTTTTGGTTTAAGATAGCGGCCATCATGAATTCGTCGTCCATCATCCGCGCCAACCCACCCTGCCGAGTACGTGCGCGCTATGGTGCAGCGGTTGCCGCCTGGACGCCTGCGATCGCATGCGCCCAAGCCACATCGGAGGGGGTGGGGGTTTCTGCCGGCGCTCTGCTCCAGATGCTGCTCAGCCTGCTCCTCATCATCGCATTGCTGTTCGCCGGCGCCTGGTTGCTGCGTCGTTTGAACGGCGGGATGAGCTTCGGACAAAACGGGCCGCTACGCATCGTGGGCGGGCTGATGATCAGCCCGCGCGAACGCATCGTCCTGATCGAAGTCGCCGACAGCTGGCTGGTGGTTGGCATCGTCCCGGGCCAGATCAAGACCTTGCATACTCTCCCCAAAGGCGACCTGCCGGCTCCCCCGAACAGTGAGAAGCCTTTCGGCCAATGGCTCAAACAGTTCTCTGAACGCAAGCATGGTCAATAAACTGTTGCGCTGGCTACCGCTGGCCCTGGCACTGCTGCCTTTTGCCGCTATTGCTCAAGGCTCCGCCCTGCCCGCCTTCACGAGCACACCCGGCCCGGGCGGCAGCCAGACCTACACGCTGTCGATCCAGACTCTGCTCACGCTCACCGCGCTGACCTTCATTCCAGCTGCACTCCTGATGATGACCAGCTTCACGCGCATCATCATCGTCCTGTCGCTGCTCCGGCATGCACTCGGTACTCAAACGTCCCCCCCCAATCAGGTGCTAGTGGGCATGTCGCTGTTTCTTACCTTTTTCGTCATGGCACCGGTTTTCGACAAGGTCTACGACGAGGCGTATCGCCCGCTGGCAGAGAACCGCATCACCTTCCAGCAGGCTGTCGAACGTGGCGCCGATCCATTGCGCGCCTTCATGCTCAAACAGACGCGCGAATCGGATCTTGGGCTGTTTGCCCGCCTGTCGAACGCCCCCAAGATTGACTCGGCAAAAGATATCCCGATGCGGGTACTGATCCCGGCTTTCGTGACCAGCGAGCTTAAAACCGCTTTCCAGATTGGCTTCATCATCTTCATCCCCTTCCTGATCATCGACATGGTCGTGGCCAGCGTCCTGATGTCCATGGGTATGATGATGATGTCGCCCATCATGGTCTCACTCCCCTTCAAGCTGATGCTGTTCGTCCTCGTGGATGGCTGGCATCTGATGATGGGCTCTCTCGTGATGAGTTTCGCAACATGACGCCTGAAACCGTCATGAATATCGGTCGCCAAGCGATCGAAGTGACCTTGATGCTGTCTGGCCCTTTGTTGCTCGCAACGCTGCTGATTGGCCTCATCATCAGCATCTTCCAGGCCGCCACACAGATCAACGAAGCGACGCTGTCCTTCATCCCCAAGCTGGTCGCCGCCTTCCTCATCCTGCTGCTCGCCGGCCCCTGGATGCTGCAGTTGATGGTCGACTACATCCGCCGCCTGTTCGAGAGCATTCCACAACTCATCGGCTAGCAGAGCGATGATCACCTTCACCTCGGTGGAAATCAACGCGCTGCTAGCAGCCTACATTTTTCCACTCGCCAGAATCCTGTCACTGCTCGCGAGCGCCCCGCCTTTCAGCAATGCGGCCTTGCCGCGCCGGGTCAGGCTGATCCTTGGTATCGTCGTGTGCATCGCCATTGTGCCGGCCCTGCCGCGTCTCCAGCCCATTGATCCGGCCTCGGGTGCAGGCCTGTTGATCCTTGCCCAGCAGATGTTGATTGGATTTGCCATGGGTTTGACCATGCGCCTGACCTTCAGCGCGATCGATTTCATGGGCACCTTGATCAGCTACCAGATGGGCCTCGGCTTTGCCACGGCCTACGACCCGCAAAACACCTCACAAACGCCAGTCGTCTCCGAGTTGCTCGGGATCATCGCCACGCTCGTCTTTCTGGTGATCAACGGGCATCTGATGGTGCTCGCCACACTCACCCAGAGTTTCACCCTCCTCCCTATCGGCACCTGGCCGCTCTCGGCAAGCTGGCTCAATGTAGCCCGGGCCGGTGCCATCGTATTCAGTTCCGGGCTGCTGCTCGCGCTGCCCATCGTCATCACCCTGTTGATCACGAATACGGCTCTGGGCGTACTGGGTCGAGTTGCGCCTCAACTCAACCTGATCGCCATCGGTTTTCCGGTCACCATCCTGCTCGGTTTCATTGGGCTGATGATCGCGCTCTCGCACCTATCGACCCCACTTTTGCAGCTTTTCGAACACAGCTTGCAAGCCATGCTGGGAATTTTTGCCCTCCGCTAACCATGCCGGAGGGGCCAGTTAGCGCGGCGTATGACGGACTAGCTGAATGGTACCCTCGGAAACACGGTAGGAGAACGGGGTTGCCGACTCGACGCCTTCGGTATAACTGAGAATGCGATATCCGCTGTAGCCACGTTCACGCTGAAGTTTCAGCGCCCGTCGCTTGAATACCTGGATCGCTTCTCCATCGCCGCCTGTTCGGAAGTTCTTGGCGCGCAGGGCCAACTGAAAGGTCGCCTCGTCAACAGGACGCTCCTCAATCCGCCAGTTCGGGGCCAAGGGGTCATAGATGACGTAGAACAGCGCCGCCTGCGGCGGCGAGAGCGGCGCGTGGCCAAACAGCGAGACCGCGGGCGAAACCGCCAGAGCTCCCGCCACGGCCGCCGTATCGACGCCGACCGGCACACTCCCGACCTCCACCGGCGGCTCACGCCGGACGCGCTCGACACTTTCATTGATGCTGGTCGTCGTCCCGCAGGCGGCAAGCCCGAGAGCGATGCCGGCCAGGAGGAGGCGATGCCGGATGCGCATGCTCAGATCACAGGTAATTGAAGAGCGACAGGCCGCTGACCTGGGCGAACGACTTCTGCGCCGCCTGCAACTGCATCAGCTGACTCATGAACTGTGAAATTGCCGACGCATAATCAACATCCTGCAGACTCGAGAGATCCTTCGCATACTGAACGTCCTGATCGGAAGAAACACTCGACAGCGAATCGAGTTCCGCCATGCGCGAACCGACCGAGGCCTGGACGGTAAGCACGTTGTTCAGCGCCTGATCGATGTTGGCCAAATTGGCGTTGATCGAATTCTGTGCCGCGGCCACGGACGTCGGCGAATTGGCGATCGGCGTATTGAAAGTCGTGATCAGCGACTGCAAGGTGGCAAACAGGCTGCGGTCGCTACTCGGCTGCACCGTGAAACTGTCGCCGGTCGCCGGCGCGCCCTGGATCGTGAAGGCGATGCCCGGCACCGAGGTGATGGCGGTATTGCTGGTATAGGGAACCGCCGTTGCCACCGTCGTGTTCGGGATCGTCGTCGTATCGGTCACGTCGAAGGTCGTCGCGGAAGTGAAGGTCAGCGT
The DNA here is from genome assembly GCA_964531885.1 of uncultured Propionivibrio sp. GTDB lineage: Bacteria > Pseudomonadota > Gammaproteobacteria > Burkholderiales > Rhodocyclaceae > Propionivibrio. The sequence goes on along the minus strand of CAZHFS010000021.1, from coordinate 704 downwards.
GTAATTGTGCCCAGTCCAGTTCTGCGGGGTCAGCACCGATCCGGCATCGACGACTCCGGTGCCGGTGTTGGTCGCTGCGACACCCAGCGCGAAACGGCCGTTTCCGGACGAATTCCTGATGAAGATGTCGTTTCCGGAGTCACTCACCGCGATCTGCCGCGAGCCGCTCACCTGCAGCAGGCGCTGCCCGTCGTCACCAACGTAGTTGACGCTGATGTTGCCGCCCACGTTCTGCTGCTGGAAGGGCTGGGTTTCGCCCTGATAACCGGAAAAGATGTAATGACCGCTGGCGTCGAGGCTGTTGGCCACGCTGAACAGGGAGTCGAACTGCGATTGCAGGGCCTGGGCGATGAATTTGCGCTCGGTATCGGAATACGAGGCGTTGTTGCCGGCAATCACCTTTTCCCGGATGAAGTGCAGCGATTCGACCACCGAACCCAGGCGGCTCTCGGCGAACGCGAGCTGTGACGAGGCATTCTTCTGATTGTCGGCGTACATCGCATTCACATCACGGGCCTGCGTCGTCAGCAGGGCCTGCGCCGCGGCCACCGGATCGTCGTCCGGGGTCAGGACGCGCCGCCCGGTCGAGAGCTGGTTTTGCGTCTTGTACAGGGCACTCTGCCCGTCGAGCAGGTTACGCGTTCCGGCATCGAAAATCTGGCTGGTACTGACTCGCATGATCGTGTCCTTCGTTCAGCTTAACG
>CAZHFS010000020.1:10965-18926 GCA_964531885.1 uncultured Propionivibrio sp. | reverse complement strand
CCCATCACCGCGACGACGATACCGAAGGCCGGGGTGGCATCACCGGTTTTTGCCATCACATGAGCCGGCACCTCGGCCTCGTGATGATGGGTCTCGATTTCGATATCCATCAGATTTTCGATTTCGAGCGCATTCAAGTTGCCGCCGACCATCATGCGCAGGTAGTCGGTGATGAATTCCATCACGTGATGGTCATGCGAAATCGATGGGTATTTGCTGAAAATCGGGCTGTCATGGGGATTCTCGACGTCGTTTTCAATCGACATCAAGCCCTCCTTGCGCACCTTGGAGAGAATTTCGAAAAGCATGGCAAGCAGGTCGACGTATAACGCTTTATTGTATTTCGACCCCTTGAAGATGGATGGCAGCGCACCGACCGTGGCTTTCACGACCTTGATGTCGTTGCCGCCGACGAAGCCGCCGATGGTCAGGCCGACGATGGCGATGTACTCCAGCGGCACCCACAGGGCCGCCAAGCTACCGTGCACCGCGTAGGTACCAACGGACGACGCCAGAATGATGATGTAGCCGACGATCAGAAACATTCAGAACTCTCCCTCTGTACGCTATGCATCATCGTTTGAGCGTGCAACGCGCGTATTCGCCCGTATTGTAGCGGCTCGTCAAACACCAAGAAAAGAAAAAACGCCGGAAGTCCTCCACTTCATCTCGGCACTGAGGCGAATGGACGCCGCTTCGTATAGAATCCCGCTATTCCATGCAGGTTCCCGACATGAAATTCTGCACCCAATGCGGTGCGTCGCTCGATCGGCGCATCCCGCCCGGCGACAACCTGCCGCGCCACGTTTGTCCCAATTGCGGCGAGATTCACTATCTCAACCCAAAAATCATCGTCGGTTGCGTCGCCGAATGGGAAGGACGCCTGCTGCTCTGCCGACGCGCGATCGAACCGCGCCTCGGACACTGGACGCTCCCCGCAGGATTCATGGAGGTCGGAGAGACCACGGCCCACGCCGCTCACCGCGAAACGCTCGAAGAAGCCGGCGCCGACGTGCACATTGACGCCTTGTTCGCTGTCGTCAATGTCCCGCACATCGATCAGGTTCACCTCTTCTATCGAGGCCGCCTGCGCACCCCGCAGCATGCGCCGGGTGAAGAAAGCCTGTCCGTCGAACTGCTGGAAGAAGCAGCCATCCCTTGGGACGACCTTGCCTTCCGGAGTGTTGAGCTGTGCCTGCGCGCCTACCTCAAGGACAGAGCGCAAGGCGCATTCGGGCTACACGAAGCCGAGCTCGGCCCCTTGCCAGCGTTCGACCCACACACTGCCTACTAGGGCGCCCGCAAAACCATCGGAATAGCCGCCCCCCGCCACTCCCCACGCTCAAGAAAGCCTTCCCGGATTCACCAACGTCCCTTTTGGGAATCGTGCCAAGGTGGCGAATAAGCAATCAGCGCATTGAATGACGAAAAGAACACGGCACACAGTGACCGAGACCTTTCAGGACGATCGCGGCGGGCAAGCACCGGCCAACCCAGTGTTTCGTCTGGCAGTCGCTTGTTCAGCGGCACCCGATACGTCAGCGCTCATCCTCGAGGCTGAAGCGCACCGGCAAATCGATACGCAGATCTCGCCCGCGCAAGCCCTGAGGCAGCTCGGCCACGCGCACGGCCTGGGCAAGCATCTCCAAAGCTTGCGTATCGAGCAGTTCGCGACCGCTTGTCCGCACCAGCTTCACTTCCGGGCGTGGGACGGCCGCGTACAGCAGCACCGCCACTTCAACCGTCCCTTCCCAGCCACGCTCGCGCGCCAGCGGCGGATAACGCTTGAACCGCTTGGCGGCTGAAGCGAGCGCCACGCGATAGTGACGCATATCCTCCGCAGAAACACTCGCCCCGGCCCCCCCCTCACCTGCGACGGCTTCCCCTCCGCGGGCACCACTTTCCCCGCCGACGCCCCCCGCCACCTTCGTCCGGCGGCCAGCGGCTGCCCCGCTTACCGAATCGACCGCCTGCGGGCCACTCACAGACTCGGCCGGCGCAGCCACCGCGACAGGCGCCTCTTCTGCCACTACCAGCGGCCGCAAAGCGCGCTCCGTCTTGCGCTCTGCCTCCCTAGGTTCTGCGCTGCGGCGAGCCGGCGGGGATGCGACCGGCGCAAGCGCCTGCGTTTTAACCCACGCCGACTCACGTGCCCCAACTGCCGGCGCGCTCGAATTCCGCAAGCTCGCTTGCACCCGCACGCCCCCCAGCGCTTCTGGCAGCGCCGGACGTTCGATCACGCTCACCCCGACCAGCAACAGGGCATGGGCGAAAAACGAAAAGGCCAGCGCCCGACAGAGCGATCGATGGCGAAGAACGTGGTGACGAAACGACATCAGCGGCCAGAATGGGTCAAAGCAAAGGGAAAGACAGACGGAAGGACAGGGAAGATGAGGTCCGCTGCGGTAAAATCCGTGCCAAAGAAAAAAGGCCGCTGCGGAGCAGAACTAAGGGATGTTTTAGGGAAGCGCCAGGAGCGACCCAGGCGCCAGTTTACCATCCGCCCACCCCGCCCACGGGGAAAAGCTGCGCGCCATCCCGAGTGAATCAACAAGGAGCAAGCGTGCCGATCCCCCACTTCAACCAGGACAGCAACACGGAAGACACCGCGAGCGCAGCCGCCGAGCGTTCAGCCGCCGCCTCGCGCAGCACCTGGGTCAGCGTCGTCGTCAACACCTTTCTTACTGCCGCACAGATCGCCATCGGCCTGGTCACCAAATCCCAAGGCCTCGTCGCCGACGGCATCCACTCGCTCTCTGACCTCATTTCCGACTTCGTGGTACTCATCGCCAACCGCCACAGCCAAAAGGAAGCCGACGAACAGCACCCTTTCGGTCACCAGCGCTTCGAGACCGCCGCCTCGCTGATTCTTGGCGGCCTGCTCCTCGCGGTTGGCGTCGGCATGTTGTGGTCGGCCTTCGTCAAGATCCAGGCGCCGCATGAACTGCCCGACATCCACATTGCCGCATTGTGGACTGCCCTGGCGGCACTTGTCGCCAAAGAGCTTCTGTTCCGCTACATGCTTGCCGTGGCCAAGCGGGTCAAGTCCAGCATGCTCGTCGCCAACGCCTGGCACGCCCGTTCTGACGCCGCCTCGTCGCTGGTCGTCGCCATCGGGATCGTCGGCAACCTCGCTGGTTACCCCATCCTCGACCCGATCGCCGCACTGATCGTCGGCGGCATGGTCAGCAAGATGGGCTGGTCCTTCGCCTGGGATGCCCTGCATGACCTCATGGACCGCGCTGCCGACGACGCCGAAGTCGGAGCGATCCGTGAAACCATCCTCTCCACCCCGGGCGTGCTCGGCGCGCACGACCTGCGCACGCGCAAGATGGGCGACCTGATCGTCGCCGAAGCGCACATCGAAGTTAATGCCCGCCAGACCGTCGAGGCGGGACACGATATTGCCGTCGAAGTCCGCACCCGTGTCCTGCGCCGGCACCGAGTGCTCAACCTCCTGGTGCATGTCGAACCGGCCCAGCGCCCCGACCGCGACCACAGTCCGTTACGCTGACTCCATGACCATTCCGACCTCCACCGCCCGCATCCCGCTCAACGGCCCGCTGCTGCGCGGCGAACGCAGTCCGCGCGTCGCGCTTATCGGGCGGAGAGGCGCGGGAAAAAGCAGCATCTTCGAAGCGGCAGCGAGCCCGGTGGTTGCGCACGAGCACCTAGCTGGCGTCGGTGGTGCTTACCGCGAATGTGTCGTTGACGTTGGCCTCGACCAGATCTCGCTGGTCGACCTGCCGTCGATTGATTCCCTGCACTGCCTCAACGCCCACGACCAGGTGGTCCTCATGTATCTCCTGTGGGGCGACCGCTGGCCGCAAACGGCACGCCCTGATCCCTCCCTGAGCCCCCCGCCGGGCAGCGACTTCGCCGCGCCCGACGTGATCGTGCATGTCATCGATGCCACCACGCTCGAAAAGGATCTCGAACTCACCCTTGAACTCAACCTGTTCGGCCGCCCGCTGGTAGTGGCCCTGAACCGGATCGACGAAGCGCGGCGCAAAGGGCTTTACATCAATGTGCAAGCGCTGGCAGAAAGACTCGGCGCCCCGGTCATTCCAACCGTGGCGCACATGGGCAAAGGCATCCACGCCCTTTTTGCCGCCGTACTCGCCGCAGCGCGCGAAAAATCTTGCCCCCTGCCCCAACCCCCCGCTCGCCATATTGCCGAAAGCCTCGCCGCACTCAAGAAGGTGATTGCCCGCCCGGAAATCGAAGAAATCTTTCGCGTACCGCGCGCCCTGCTCCTTGCCCAACTTGCCGAGAACGACGACTACTTCCTGTCCGCACTCGACGCCGAGTTCCCAGACCTCGCCCCGGCCATCGCCGCCGCACGTATCGAAGCCGAACGCATGCTGCCGCGCCCGCTGCCTGAAGAGGCGCACGCCGACCGGCACCATCGCGCCGCCCTGTGCTACGAAGCGGTAACCAGCGCCCGCGGCGCAGACACCGGCCAGGGCTGGCGACGTGCGCTCGATGAACTGTTTCTTCATCCGCGCTGGGGCCTTGTTGGCAGTTTGCTCGTTTTTGCCACCGTACTTTTTCTCGTTTTTGAGCTCAGCACCGCGCTCGACGCCATCTCCTCGGCACGCCTCGCCGCCTGGGCGCAGCAGTGGGAACCGACAACGACCCTCGGCGTCGTCGGCCGCGCCGTTGCCGATGGCCTGGTAGGCCTCGTTGGCATTGTCGTGCCGTACATGCTGCCGCTGGTGATTCTGCTCATCGTCCTCGAAGAATCGGGCGTCATGCACCGCGTGGCCTTCGTCCTCGACCGCGGATTCCACCGCGTCGGATTGCATGGCGGCGTAGCCGTCCCCTTCCTGATGGGACTTGGCTGCAACGTGCCGGCCATCTCCGCCGCCGCTGCCAGTGGCTCCCGGCGTGAGCGCATCGTGGCGGCCATCCTCATTACCTTTGTACCCTGCTCGGCGCGCTCGGCGATCATCCTGGCCATCGGCGGCAAATACCTCGGCGGCATCGGTGTCTTCGCCCTTTTTGCCCTCGTCCTCGTCACCATCGCCGCACTCGGCAAGCTGCTTGCCCAGCGCCTGCCTGACCACACCCCCGGCCTCGTCCTCGACATCCCGCCCTACGCCCGACCAACGCTCCGCGCCATCGCCACAAAAACCTGGGAACGAACCAGCGACATCATCACCATCGTCACCCCGCTGCTCGTCATCGGCAGCGTGGTCCTGGCCCTGCTGGCCCACTACGGGGCTGATGCGCTGATCGACAGCGCGCTCACCCCGATCACCGCCTGGTGGCTCGGCCTGCCAGCCGAGCTTGGGGTGCCCATCCTGTTTGGCGTGCTGCGCAAGGAACTCTCGCTACTCATGATCCAGCAGGCCCTCGGCACACCCGATGTTGGGGACGTACTGAGCAATGGACAGATTTTCACCTTCCTCGTCTTCCTCACCTTTTACGTTCCGTGCCTGTCGACCTTTGCCGTCATGCTCAAAACCCTGGGCCGACGCGAAGCCTGGTTCTCGATTGGCGTCTCGCTTGCTTGCGCTTTGCTCATGGCCGGTGCCGTTCGCGTATGCGCTGCACTGTTCGGCCTCGCCGCCTGAACCTCCTCGCCAAGCCGCGCCAACACTGGCTCCGGCAGAATAGTTGAACAAACCCCTCCGGCGATGGAAGAATAGCGGCACACCCGCCGCTGCACGCGCCCCCGGAGAGGACGATGGACGACCATCTGATCAAGGACAACGCGACGCTTGAACTCTATGCCTGGCTCGACCCCGAGGCCGACCTGCCGGGCTGGGACGTGCTGACCGGCAACCCCTTTGGCGTCTCGCTGCCCGAAGACAGCTTCACCACGGTGCAGAACTACTTCGCCGAATACCACCTCGAGTACTACCGCCAGCGGCTCTACAACCACTTCCCCAGCCGTCTGCACGCCTTGTTGCTTTTTGCCACCCGCGTCGATGCCGACACCTTCCGCGCCAAACACCCCGGACGCGTTTATGGCAAGGCGCTGGTACGCGCCCGTAGCATCGGCCCCTACACCGTCTCATTTCATGATTCGAGCTGGCTCGACTACCTGCGCCTGCCGCACAACCTCGGCCTTGACACGCTCGATGAAGTCTCCCGTCACTACTGGTCCGGTACGCTGGTCGAGGAAGTTGGCTTGAGGTTCCTCGACGAACGCTGGCGCGAGCCGCCGGTCATCGAAGCACTTTTTCAGGGCACCCTCGAACCGCTGCACAAACCGCAGCGCTCGGCGTGGCTGCCCGGGTTTTCCTGACTTTCCGGCCTCCTACGCTGAATCAGAGAGCCCCGCAATACCCCCCCTTCCTTGAAAGCACACAGCCATGCCCCCATCGAGTTCATTCCCTGCCGAAGGTGGTTGCGACTGCGGCACCGTGCGCTACCGGATGGAATCCTCACCACTGTTTGTTCACTGTTGCCATTGCCGCTGGTGTCAGCGCGAATCGGGGGCTTCGTTTGCGCTCAATGCGCTGATTGAGGCGGATCGCGTCACCGAACTGGGACAGTCGCCCGAATACGTCCATACGCCGACTGCAAGCGGCAAAGGACAACGCATCGCCCGCTGCCCCATATGCAAGGTTGCGGTTTGGAGCAACTACGCCGGTACTGGGCCGCTCGTCAAATTCATCCGAGTAGGCACACTGGACAACCCTGACCTTCTTCCACCGGACATCCATATCTTTACGTCCTCCAAGCAACCCTGGGTCGTTTTGCCTGCAGGTGTGCCTGCCGTCGCCGAGTACTACCGGAGCGAGACTTATTGGCCACCGGGAAGCCTGGCGCGACGCCAAGCTCTCCTGCCGCTGATCCAAGCATACCAAGCAGCGCAGACCGATACGCGCTAAGGAAACGCAGGAGAAATTGCTGCGCCTGCGAATCACTGCACTGCCCGGTGCTCCCCCATCGCCATCACGGAAGCCTCGCTCGCTCATTTCGCAGAACACCTCACAAACGACCCTTTCTTTGTCATTCCTGCTGGCAATCGCAGCTTTCACTGGCGCGGCGAGCCAGCTTGGCAACCCCAATCAGCTGTCGGTGACATTCCGGTTGACGCCACCCCGCCTTGCCAGAAATACTCTCGGGATGTTGCTTGAATCATCCATTGCCCATACGCCCCGCCTGACGGACCGCTCGGGCAAGCCTCCTGCCATTGCCGCCCATCGCCCCACGTGTTCCATGGCGAAGCGCATACCCAGCTCCACTACTTCGAACCCGCGCTCCGCCATGGGCGCCTTGCCGGATGTACGGCATCGACTCCAGGGGGATAGAAACGAGTTCTGGCGCCGTTCCAAGACACCCACGCAGGAAAACACTTTATGACATCGGAAAAAGCGCTGCTTATCGGCATCGTTGGCGGCAGTGGCAGCGGCAAGACCTCCATCGCCCTGGAGCTGATCAGGCGGCTGGGCCTTGCCCAGGTTGAACCGCTGCTGCTCGACATGGACGCCTACTACGCCCCGCTCGAGGTGGTCCGCGGACGCTTCGGCGACCGGCCGGTCAACTGGGATCATCCGCACGCCTTCGACCTTGAGCTGATGGCTACGCACCTGGCTGCGCTCAAACGCGGCCAGCCGATCCGCAAGCCCGTCTACGACTTCTCGATCAGTGATCGCGTGGGCTGGAGCGAGCCTGTCCTGCCTGGGCGGGTCGTGGTGCTCGAAGGGCTGCTCCTGTTCGCCCTGCCAGAACTGCGAGACCAGTTGGACATCAAAATTTTCGTCGACACCGACGCGGACATCCGCATCCTGCGCCGCATCCAGCGTGACACCGTGGAACGAGGGCGAACGCTGGAGAGCGTCATTGCACAGTATCTGGAATCCGTGCGCCCCATGCACCTCGAATTCGTCGAGCCCAGCAAGCGCTGGGCCGATCTCATCGTCCCCATCGGCGCCGAGAACGAACGCGCGCTGGAAATGCTGCTCCACCATGTACTTGGCGTGCTTAATGCCTAAATACCGCCT
>CAZHFS010000020.1:0-10865 GCA_964531885.1 uncultured Propionivibrio sp. | reverse complement strand
GCCTAAATACCGCCTGAATGCCGCCTGATTGATTGCCAGATACTGGAGAACTCCTTGGCCAAAGTCTATTTCCGCTATGCCGCCATGAATGCCGGCAAAAGCACGCAGTTGCTTCAAGTCCGCCACAACTACCATGAACGCCACCAGCGCACGCTGCTCCTCAAGCCGCACCTGGACAACCGTGATGGCGAGGATCTGATCCGCCCCCGCATCGGCGGGCTCGAAGCCCGGGTCGATGCCCTGGTCTTTCCCGACACGGATTTGCGCGCACTCATCGAGACTCATCTGCAGGCAGGAGCGCTCGACTGCGTGTTGATCGACGAAGCCCAGTTCCTGAGCCCGGAGCAGGTCCGCCAGTTGTGTTCGGTGGCCGACTTCCTCGACGTTCCGATCATGTGCTACGGCCTGCGTGCCGACTTCCGCGCCGAACTCTTCCCAGGCTCCGCTGCCCTGATGGCCCTGGCCGACGACATCGAGGAACTGAAGACAATCTGCTGGTGCGGCAAGAAAGCGACCATCAACGCCCGGATCCTCGACGGCCACGTGCTGACCGACGGCCCGCAGGTGCTGATCGGCGGTAACGAATCCTACACTTCCCTGTGCCGCAAGCACTGGGCGCTGGACCAGCCGCTGCCGCCAGGGCTGTAGTCGGACCTCCCTCGCCCGCCACTCCGCCCACGCCTTGGCGCTCCGAGACGAGATTAACAGCCAGGAAAACAACCGCCTTTCACCCCCCCACCCGGCGAGAAGGAAACGAACTCGCGTTGCACAGACTTCAATTGACCGCCGCGGCTCAAGTGCCACCCGCGCTTGCTTCCATGCTAGGTTGACAGTTCTTTTGTGTCCGGAGATCGCCATGCCGCTTTCCGCACTGCACGCCGACATCACCACCCTCGCCGTTGATGCCATTGTCAATGCCGCCAATTCGTCTCTGCAAGGAGGTGGCGGAGTCGATGGGGCAATTCATCGTGCCGCGGGGCCACAACTGCTCGCCGCCTGCCGTCGCATCGGTGGCTGCCCGACCGGTGAAGCGCGCCTTACGCCAGGATTCCGCCTGCCGGCAAGCTACGTCATCCATGCCGTTGGCCCCATCTGGCGTGGCGGCGCGCACAACGAGGCAGAGCTCCTCGCCGCGTGCTATCGCAACGCGCTGGCCCTGGCTCAGGAAAAGGAACTCGGCAGCATCGCCTTTCCAAGTATCAGCACCGGGGTGTATGGCTACCCCATCACCGCCGCGGCACGGATTGCGGTTGAGACCACGCGTGCCGCGCTGGGCGACCGTGAATCGCTCGATGTCGTCTTTTGTTGCTTTTCAGCGGCCGACCTTGCGGTCTACGTCGAACTGCTTGAGGCGTACCCATGAAATCAGAGAAAACGCCGTTGTTTCGACTGGCATCTGCTTACTGGGGCGCGATGCTGCTCGTTTCGATCGCCAATGGCGCATTACGCGACTTCACCTATGGTCCGTTGATGCCTGAGATAAATGCGCATCAAGTCTCGACGCTTTGCAGCGCGCTGCTGCTCGGCACCATCATCCGCCATTTCTGCCGCCGGTCGGATCTCAAACGCGGCCCCAGGGCGCTCGCGGTCGGGGGCGGCTGGGTGACGCTCACCGTCGCCTTCGAATTTCTTTTCTTCCACTATGTCGGCGGACACGCTTGGTCAGCACTGCTCGCCAACTACGATCTCGCAGCAGGGCGGCTCTGGGTGCTTCTGCTGCTATGGATCGGACTGGCACCCAGTCTGTTTGCCCGGCCGGCTACGCCCTTGGAGCAACCATGAACCGCTCCCTAGCCGAACTTGCGCTGAGCCTCGCGCTCGATGCCCCTGAGCAGTGTCGCTTGCGCTTGGCCTTCGGGCTCGCCTGTGCCGAGCGGGTGCGGCATTTTCTCACTGACCCGCAAGCCGCCGCTGCCCTCGACGCGCTGGCCGAGCATCTTACCGGCAAAACCACGGCCCAATCCCTGGCCGAACAGGCGGCTCTGCTCGCTGCTTTGGCACGCAGCCACCCCGGTTCGCCCTCGCTTGACGGCTGCGGCCACGCCGCCGTCTCCGCCACCGGGGCAGTCGCCTGCGCCCTGACCGGACAGGCCCGCCAGGCGGCCGCATATGCTGCCTATGCCCTGGTCTATGGTGAGGGGGGCTACGGCGCAGTTGCCGACCCCACGGCATTCGAGAGGGAATATGCCTGGCAGGTAGACTGCCTCCGGCAGTTGGCCGCGCAAACCACGAAACCATAGAAAACGGGGGCCGCAGCCCCCGTTGTTGAAACGCATGACGCCGAGGATCAGGAACCGAAGTAGGCCTTGATCTTTTCCATCGAAGCACCTTCGGCAAGTGCCAGCGTCAGCAAGATGCGCGCTTTCTGAGGGCTGTAATAGCCGGCGCCGATACCTTCCTGCTTGGCGGTGACAAAACCCGTACCCACGCGCGACGAACGCACCACCGGGATGCCCTTGTTCATGATCTCGACGATCTTGGCACGAAGCGCACTCGGCACCGAGCCGTTCCCCGTCCCTGCGATGACGATGCCCTTGGCGCCATCGGCAACCGCTGCGTCAAGCATGGCGATGTCCTGATCCTGGTAGCTGTAGAGGACAATGACCTTGGGCAGGGTCTCGTACTTCGAAACATCGAAGAAGGGCTTGCCGACCGGCTTGCTCGGCTCGTAGTAGAAACGCGGCACCAAACCGACCATGGAACCGAGGTAACCCTGGTCGTAGCTGCGGAAGGTATCCGGCGTCGTGGTGTTGGTCTTGGTGACGTAGAAGGCCGAAGCGATGCGGTCGTTGAGCATGACCAGGGCGCCACGGTTCTCGGCTTCCTTGCTAGCGGCCAGGGTGACGGCGGCAAGCAGGTTGAACGGGCCGTCGGCACTGATCGCCGTCGCCGGGCGCATGGCTCCGACGACAACGACCGGCTTCTTGCTCTTGACCGTGAGGTCGAGGAAGAAGGCAGTCTCTTCCAGGGTGTCGGTTCCGTGGGTGATGACCACGCCGTTGGTATCGCGCTCGGAAAGCTTGGCGTTGATCGACTTGGCCATCTTGAGGAGGATAGCCTGGTTGATGTCACCGCTGGCCACATTGGAAATCTGTTCGCCGCTCACGTTGGCGACGTTCTTGATCTCGGGCACGGCATTGAGCAGCACGTCAATCCCGAGCGCCCCGGCCGTATAGCCGGTCGTGTCGGTTGCGCTCTTGGCGGAACCGGCAATCGTGCCGCCGGTGGCGTAGATCATCACCCCGGGTTTGTCAGAAGCAAAGGACAGACCTGCGGTCGACACAAAGGCGGCCACCAGCAGGGAAGAGAGTAGGCGATGCTTCATGGTCATGACTCGAACTCCTCTGTAAAGTAATCGGATGATCCGGCTCGCCATGCAATATCGCGGCCAAGCGCGGATTCGCGGGAAGATTATGCCTGAGTCCGCACAGCATAATTTGGCATTTTTAACAAAAAAAATGCACGAATAGCGAACTCAGCCACGGAAATGCAGCATAGACCATCGTGCCATCCGGTGCGCAACCCACGTCTCCCAAAGACGCTTGTATCACCATGGGGGCTGAGCGCAGACTTGGCGGCCGGCTCGCCGCATCAGACGGCGAAGAGCATGCGTCAGGGTGCAGCGCGACTGGCTGCCGCTTTGCGCGGTGCAGGCTCCCGCATGCTGGATTCAGGCGGAACATCCAGCACAAGTTGCCCCGGCTTCTGCCCTTGCACCATTGACGGAGACGGCAGCATGGCACCGCCGCCAGGCCCGGCCGGACGATTCTGCGGCAGCGGCAACGGTACCGGCCGGTTCGCCGGATGTTGCAAGCGGGTGGCATGACGCATGAAGAAGCTGACCGGCAGCGCCTGGCGCAACACCCGCCCATCGCGGTCGACAATCGCCGCATCCAGTTGCATCCGCTGATTGGGTGGTGGCAGCGTATCGCCCCAGAATTCCGGGGGAATCATAAATTCGGTGGCAGTAAAGCGCTGGCCGACAGGTCGGCCATTCAAGCTGACCACGAACGCATGCCCGGCACCGAGCTGGAGCGCAGGCTCGACGGCCAGGCGCACCTCAAAGACGGCAGTATTTGCAACCACGCTCCCCTCGTTTTCGGGAGAAACGACACTGAAACTTCGATAGGTCGGCACACTCTCGCCGGCCACGCTCCCCTGCACTCCCCCCTGGTCGGAATGCCCGCGGGTGGTTGGCGCCGTTTTCGGCTCGGCGCTCTCGATGACGTTGAGCGGAGGCAGCGACACTTCCCGGGCACCGGGCAGCGGCTTGTCAGAAAAAACGGGCGCCTGTCCGCTGCCCCCGGGCGTCTTGTAGACGCTTTGCGCCCAGGCAGCGGAAACTGGCCAAACAAAGGCCAGCGCCAATGCCACGAGCAGCCCGGCCAGGATACCGCGCACCACACGGCGCAACACAGCGCTTCTGTCCTTTGTTTCCATGCAAGCTCCTCGCCAAGATCACGCCCTCAGCCACACCAAGACGGCATTAATCCCGAGTCAACGCACCAAGCTCCCGAACGGACGACAATTGCGCCATCGCCTCAAGACTGCGCAGGTCCCCCAGCGCCTCGGTCATTTCGGCGGCAACGCGCGCCGAAAACAGCATGGCCAGATGCCCCAACCCGACGAGTTCGACTCGCCGGGCACCCGGCCACTCCAGCTGGCTGCGCGGCGCGACATAATTGTCATGCGCACTGAAGATCGCCACCCGGTCGACCGCCGTTTCGCCCAGGGATTGCAACCAGGCGCTTCCCAACTCCATTTGCCGTGCATTCCGCCCGAGCCCCAGACGCGCAAGGCGTGTTCCACCGTGCGGCGTACCGAGCGTAACCACGCGTGACACGCGTTCGCCACCATGGCGTGCCAGCCAGGCCCGGATGACCAACCCGCCCATGCTGTGCCCGACGAGGGCGACTTGGCGCGCCCCCGTTTTGGTCAGCACGGCGTCGATACGCTGGCTGAGCGCCGGGAGGTAGGTCTCGATGTCGGCATAAATTGGCTCAAGACTCAGGGTAGCGACGGTAAAACCCGCCGCCTCAAGGCGTCGGCGTTGCCACCACCATGCCGCACGCGAACAGGAATACCCATGTACCAGAACGAGTGGCGTACCACTGCGCATCGGCGCAAGGCGGTCCGGCTGCATCCACAGGCATTCGGCCGGCGACAGGAAGACAAAATTTGCGACAAAGGCGGCGTACTCGCCCAACCACAGACTTAGTCGTCGTCCCCACGACAAACTCGGCTGCCCGCCTGCCGAAAGGATGAAAGTCAGCGCACAGGGCAAGGTCCGCACCAGCAGCACCCCCAGCCCGGCCAATGAAATCGCAGCAGCATAGTCGACGCCCAGCAGACGCCGCGCCAATACGGTGTACAGGCACAACTCGATTGCGATGAGAAACCGCAGCCCCCAAGCCAGCATACCTCCCCCTTGTATCGATCGTTTTTATTTAGGTACTGCTGCACGGATGAGGTCTATCGCCTTTTCCGCGATCATTATTGTTGGTGCATTGGTATTGCCGCCAACCAGCGTTGGCATGATGGAAGCATCTACGACACGTAAACCGGCAATCCCATGGACGCGCAGTTCAGCATCGACCACGGCCATCGGATCGCGTTGCGCGTCCCCCATCTTGCATGTACCGACCGGATGATAAATGGTTTCCGCCTTGCTGCGTACAAATGCACGCAAGGCCTCGTCGCTGTCGTCGACATTTGCGCCAGGATAAATCTCCTCGCCCCGGCAGGAATCAAATGTCCTGGTCGCCAGGATACGCCGCCCCAGGCGCAAACCGCGGACCAGTCGATCGAGATCGTCGGGGTCGCTCAGGTATCGGGCGCGAATGACCGGCGCCGCCGCCGGGTCGGCACTGGCCAGAACCAGTTCGCCGCGACTCTTTGGCCGCAGATTGCACACATGCAGAGAGTACCCATCGCCACACAGGAAGCCCAGGTCACGCCCGTGATCACGCAGCTTGCCCGGGGTGAAATGGAATTGCAGATCGGGCAGCTCAAGATCCGGAGAACTGCGGGTGATGATGCAGGCTTCGGCGCCATTGGTCGTAAACATGCCGCGCCCGGCAAAGAGGTAGCGCCACAGGTCAACGCCACCCCGCAGGGTATTGCGCCAGGTGATTCCCCACGAGATCGGCTCGGTGCAGCGCTGCACGATCAGCACGTCGAGATGATCCTGCAGGTTCTGGCCAACGCCCGGCAAATGATGGCGCACGGCGATACCCTGCGTTGCCAGCGCGGTGGTTTCACCTATACCCGAGAGCATGAGCAGCTTCGGGGTCTCGATCGCCCCGGCAGCAAGCAGCACCTCGGCACGCGCCCCCAGGCGCTGATGCACGGCCGGCCGATCCAGGCGCACACAATCGACGCCCACCACGCGCCGGTCGTTGAACAATAAGCGCGTTGCCCGCATGCCGGTCAGCACATGCAGATTCGGCCGGGCAAGCGCAGGTGCTAAATAACCGCGTGCCGTGCTGCAGCGGCGTCCATTCTTTTGCGTCACCTGGAAGGGGCCGACCCCCTCCTGGCTTTCCCCATTGAAGTCGTCATTGAACGCCAACCCGGCCTCGATGCCGGCAGCAACAAAGCGCGGCGTGAGTTGGCTCGGAGTGCGCAGGTCAGCCACGTTGAGCGGCCCGCCAACGCCATGAAAGGCTGAAGCCCCTCGCTCCTGATTCTCGGCGCGCAAGAAATAGGGCAGCACCTCAGCGAAAGACCAGCCGGGGTTACCGTCGGCGGCCCAGGCATCGTAGTCGGCAGGGTGGCCGCGCAGATAGCACATCGCATTCGACGAACTGCTGCCGCCCAGCGTACGCCCACGCGGCCAGAACAAGCGCCTCCCGCCCAGTTCAGGCTCGGGTTCGGTCGCATAGTTCCAATTGAGCGTGCGACTGCGCATCATCCATAGGATACCGAGCGGCATGTGGATCAGCGGATGACGGTCTGGGGGGCCAGCCTCGATCAGACAGACGCTAACCGCCGGATCTTCCGACAGGCGCGCGGCCAGCACGCACCCCGCCGAACCGCCGCCGACGATCACGTAGTCGTATTGTTCGGAAAACACACCTTTCAGGCCGCCCATGCCGGCGGCTTCCCTGCTCGTGTTCATGTCCCACCTCCTCAAACGGCGGCCGGGACGGCCACATTCCTAGCGTAGCAAAAGACGCATCAAGCGCTTGAACAGCACTCCATAGGGCGGCTTGAACAGCCCGATGCCGGAAAACCTCGATTGCCGGAACACCGATTTTTGCGCCGAGAAAGCCGCAAAACCCGCGTACCCGTGATATCGCCCCATCCCGCTCGGCCCGACGCCGCCAAAGGGAAGCCCCTCCTGTGCCACATGCAGCAAGGTGTCGTTAACGGTGACCCCGCCCGAGACGGTACAACCCAGCACGCGCTCGATGCTGCGCTTGTCGCGTTCAAAAACATACAGCGCCAGCGGCCGCGGCCGGGCATTCACGTAGTCGATCGCCGCACCGACGCCTTGCCCCGCATCGTAAGGCACAAGCGGCAAGAGCGGCCCGAAGATCTCGTCCTGCATCAGGCGCAAGGAGTGATCCGCCCCGCGCACGAGGTACGGCGGCAAGCGCCGCGTCAGTGGATCGGGAGCGACACCCGGCGCCAGCTCGATCACTTCGGCGCCGGCAGCCCGTGCGGCATCGAGCAAGCCTGTCAGGCGCGCGAAATGGCGCTCGGAAATGATATGCGTGTAGTCCGGAGTACCGGCCAGCTCCGGATAACAGGCAGCAACCACGCGCTGCGCCTCGGCGACGAACTCCGCCTCGCGCCCTGCGGGAAGCAACACGTAGTCAGGCGCAACGCACGTCTGCCCGGCGTTGAGCAACTTACCGACGATCACCCGCTCGACCGCATGCGCAAAATCCGCGTGCGGGCCGATGATCACCGGCGATTTGCCGCCAAGTTCAAGCGTCACCGGCGTGAGATTGGCCGCCGCCGCACGCATCACCTCGCGCCCAACCGACGTGGCCCCCGTAAACAGCAAATGGTCGAACGGCAAGGCCGAAAACGCCTGGCCGACCGCGGCATCGCCTTCGATTACGGTCACCACGTCCTCGGCAAACTCGCGCGCAACGAGGCTGGCAAACAGCGCCGAGGTTGCCGGAGTGTATTCAGAAAGCTTGAGCATGGCCCGGTTACCCGCAGCCAACGCGCCGACCAGCGGCGCAACCGCCAGGAACAAGGGGTAATTCCAGGGCACCACGATCCCGACGACGCCGAGCGGCTGACAGCGCACCTCGGCCCGGGCCGGCTGAAACCACAGGTCGACTCCCACCCGTCGCGGACGCATCCAGCCATGAACATGACACAGCGCATGACGGATCGCTGCATAACAAGGAAACAGTTCAAGCAGACGCGTCTCAGAAGGACTGCGATGCCCAAAGTCACGACTCACTGCCTCCATCAGCGCACCGGCATTGCTCCGCAGCAAGCGATCGAGCGCGCGCAAACGCTGCTGGCGCAGTTTGGCCGGCACCTCGGGCATGGCCCGGGCGGCATCGCGCATGCGTTCAAACCGTACCAACAGGCTGGACTCCTGATCCATCCGCATTTTCCTCCGGATATCAACGCTCCCCCATCCCTCCAGTGTATGCCGGTCAACACATGGCGACTAGAGTGCCGTACCCAACTTATCTTTGCGGGAAGGGCATAATCTCCGGACCATGGCTCCACACACTGACTGCCCACCGCCTGATCGGGAGTCCTGCGCGACCGCCATCCGCCATCATCTGGCCACGGCACGCACGCTGCGCCAAACCGTGGTACTCGACCCGGCTGCGCAGGCGGCACGTTGCGCACTGCGGGCATGGCAAGCCGGACGTTTGAGCCAGACGCACGCGGATCTCCTGAACAGCCCACGGTGCGGCAACGCTGCCCGTTTCTTTCTTACAGACCTCTATGGCCCGAAGGACTTCAGCGAGCGCGACAACGAAGTAGAGCGCATTTTGCCCTTGCTGTGCACCCTGCTTCCACCGTCCGGACTCGAAGCGATCGCGCTTGCCATCGAGGTCGACGCGCTCACCGAACGCCTCGATGCAGCGCTCATCAACGCCCTGAAAGAGCAAACGCTTGACGCCCGAACCTACGCCCTCGCCTACCGCACCAGCAGTTTACGCGCCGAGCGTGAGCGGCAACTCGATCTCATCGGCAGAACAGGCCAGACCCTCCGCCGTGTCGCCGGAACACCTTTCATTGGCGCCCTGTTGCGCATGATGCGCGGCCCGGCACATGCCGCAGGCCTTGGCGAACTGCAAGCGTTTCTCGAACGCGGTTTGGCCGCCTTTCGAGCGATGGGGCCGGAAGCCGAGCAATTCCTCGCCACGATCAAGCACCGTGAAAGCGCATTGATCGAACGGATCTACCGTGGCGACACCGACCCCTTTGCAGCCCCCTTTGCCGCCACTTTTGCCGAACCGTTCGCCTGATTGCTCCTGCACGCGCGCCGAGCAGACGCCGCCCTGGAGCGACCACTCAATCGTTGATGAAAACCTCCTCCGGATTGGGCAGACTGCGCTCGGCTATCGCTTCACGCAAACGTTCGGAATAGCCGAGAGTGAACCAAGCAGGCGCCATACCGGCAGCCGTTGGTGCCATCTCAAGCATCTGATCCAGGTTGAGGGTCGCCATCTCCTGCTCGTACACAGCCGAGGACAGAATCACGCCCACACTCTCCTCGCGTGAGCAAGCGCCAAAGAGGAGCGGAACAGCCAGCGTCACAGCAATCATGGTCCGGGTTTTCATCACCTGTCTCCTTACCCGTCAGCGCCGGACAAACGCGTCCGGCAAGCGCGAACCGGAATCAACCGGCCCAAGCCCTGAAGGAGGAAACCCAATCCTGCGTCAACTACAAGATAGTCGGAGACGACCCAAAAATCACCCTGCTCGACAGCCGACAAACACGGCAGAACTGCGTGCCACCTTGCGCACCTGACACCTACTGCCAAGCGCGCAAGGAGGGCATTTCCGGCGACGAGCCAAACGTGGCTCAATCATTGTCAAAATCAACACTCCGACCCGCAACAACCCGCTCATCATAAGCATCGGCAAGATTCTCCGAGTAGCTCAGAGTCTTCCAAACCGGGGTGCTCTCCAAACCTGCCGCCGTGGGCGCCGACGTAATCAGCGACTCAGGCGTAATTGAGCTGGAGGCGACCGCCTCAGGGCCGGAGGACATCATGCCCAACTCGGGGAAGGATTCGTCCCGCAGACACCCCGAAACCAACATCGGGATCAGAAGCGTGGCGGCGACAAGGGTGGTGGCTTTCATCGCAAACTCCTCTCCGGGTAATTGCCGGTCAATGCCAGGGAGGGGTGCCCTGGCGGGCACAAGACGAAACGTTTCGTCTTGCAGTAGTTGACTAAATTACTCTGGATTAGTTCGGCAAGGATGAAGAAAAATTTGAGGCCCCCCGTGCAATCATTCCAGCAAGGCGTCGATACGCGCTGCACAGATGAAATCGTTAAGACTGAGGCCACTCAGCGAGTGAGTGTGGTAATTCACCCGACAGGTGCGGTAGCCCACCTCAAGCGAGGGGTGGTGATCCGTCGTATGGGCAATCCACGCCACGGCGTTAACGAAAGCCATCGTGGCATGATAATTCTCAAAGTGGAAAGCCCGTGACAACTGCCCGTCGGAAATCACCCATCCGGAGAGACCCGCCAGATACGCGGCGCTTTCTTCCGCCGACACCGCCACTGGGTGTTCGGCGCAGGCACAGGCCCTGAGTTCGTCAGTATTCATGCACGTCACCTCCACCAAGGAAAACACGTGGGTAGACGTCATCGTCGCCGCCCGGTTCTCGGTGTACGTTAAATCGTGCCCCGGGCACAGACCT
>CAZHFS010000019.1:0-19186 GCA_964531885.1 uncultured Propionivibrio sp. | reverse complement strand
GACAACTGCGTCGTCCGGGTCAGCGTCTACAACGAGCTTGTTCTGGTTGGCGCCCTGACCCTGGATCTGCCGCAACAGCCGCATTGAAGGTGCTGCCGACGGTGTAGGAGCAAACTCGGCCTGAGCCAGCCCTCAGCGATCAGCTGCCCATCCCGTGGAACCCGCTCCCCGGCTTGCCGCGCATGAGGTGAATCTTGGCCAACCCGCCGGCGGCCGTTTCGCGGTAATCCGAATGCATGTCGCGCCCGGTCTCGTACATGGTGCGCACCACTTCGTCGAAGGAGATGATGTGCTGCCCGTCGGAGAGCAGCGCATAGGCGGCGCAATCCACGGCACGCACGGCGGCGATGGCATTGCGTTCGATGCACGGTATCTGCACATACCCCCCGATGGGGTCGCAGGTGAGCCCAAGGTGGTGTTCCAGACCCATCTCGGCGGCATATTCGATCTGACGAACCGAACCTCCGAGCAACTGCGCCGCGGCACCCGCCGCCATCGCGCACGCTGTACCAACCTCTCCCTGGCAACCGACCTCGGCACCGGATATTGACGCATTGCGTTTGACGAGGTTGCCGATCAGGCCGGCGGTGGCCAGCGCACGCAGGATTTTGTCGTCAGACAGCCCGGCTTGCTGCTGCAGGAAAGACAACACCGCCGGCAACACTCCGCAGGCGCCACAGGTCGGTGCGGTGACGATCTCCCCACCCGAGGCATTTTCTTCGGATACCGCCAGCGCATACGAAAAAAGGCGGGCGGTCTGGCCAAAATGGCCACTCATGGCCTGGCCTCGGACATGGTACGAAGACGCCTTGCGCGCCACGTTGAGTGTTCCGGGCAAGCGCCCTTCGGCCTCCAGACCACGCTCGATAGCACGACTCATGGCCACCCAGATACCGGAAAGGAAGGTCCAGACCGGTGCACCTTCGTGCTGGCCAACGATTTCCCAGAACTGCAGGTTGTCACGCTCACAGTGTTCGAGCACCGCTTGCATCGATTCGTAGGGATAGATATCCGAAACACCGACACTCAGGCCGTTCTCGTCGAGCAAGGCGCCACCACCGACAGAGTAAACAACGCGCTCGGCAAGCACCGTATGGTCATCGGCCAGGGCCTCCAGACGCAAGCCATTCGGATGGCGAGACAGGTTTTCCTCCGGCCGCCACAAGATCTCGACGGGCAGCGGCGCAAACGGCTCACTCACTGCCACATCGGTCAGGTGACCTTGCCCGGTGGCGGCCAGGCTGCCAAAGAGCGTGACCCGCACCCGGCTCGCACCAGCAGTCATTGGTTTGAAAGCCAGCGCGGCAAAGCGTGGCCCCATGGTATGGCTGCTCGACGGCCCGAGACCGACACGGTACAACTCACGCAAAGATTTCATGCACCGCCTCCATCCAACAGATCAAGAACACGGCATTCACGGTGAGGCAGGCAAGTCATTTCAATTAACCAGGAAAAAAACCTGCCATTGTCCTGCATTCGGTGATGTTGCGTCCAGAATAAACCTGCTTTTCCCCATCAAAAAAACCCGAAAATCCGCACTCCGCCTGCCTCCGGCTCATAGCCCACCATCGGCACGCAACTGTAATTGCCTCTGCGCCTCGGCCAGTGCGGCGAGACGACGCGGCTCGGGAAGCATGAACAATGCCTCGGCCAGCCAGTCGACGCTGGCATTGGCGATCAGATCAGACGCTTCGACGAGATCGCTCGCCAAGGCCAGTGTCGCGTTCTCCGAATCATCAAGCACGTGGCGCGCGGTATTGGCGCACGTTCGGGTAATCCGGGCGCGCATGGTGTCGGAACCGCGCAGCAGGAGAATCAGCAGCGCCGGCAAGCCCCAGCGCTCGGCGCACATCAGCGTCAGATCCTTGAAGGTAAACCCGCAGGCCTGGCGCTGCGCTTGCGCACTGCGCTGGGCACGCCCGGAACGCAGTTCTTCCACCGCGCGCTGGGCAAGCTCCGGCGCATAGGCCCAGAGCAAGAGATCCCCGGTGCCTCCGAGCAGGGCAGCAACCGCCACCTCATCGGGATTGACATCCATGCGTCCGGCCGACCAGACACGGGCAATGTGGGCTGCCAGGCTGGCACGCATTTCCACCTGGAGCAGGCCGGCGTTCGTTTCATCGACTTCCGGACTGGCTAGCAGGAGGTCGCGAAAACGCTTTACGCCAAGTTGGAGCAGCGCGGCCAGCGCCGTTGTCGTCTCGCGGCCCAGCCGGCTCGACTTGAGCCGTTCGGCCTCACGCAACAGCAGCAGACACAGCATCGGATCCTGCAGAACGATGTCCGAGAGGTCTTTGGGGGACAAACGCTCGCCGCTACTCTCTTCAAGGGCCTCAAGGAGACGTTTTGAACGCGCCATGACCGGCAGCGCCTGATGTTCGAAATAGGCCGCCCATTGCGCAGCTCCCCAGTGCGCACGGCTAGGCATGCACCTGGCTTTCCGGTTCGTTGAACAACGCCAGACGCCAGAGCGAGGTCACCTCGGCGGCCCGGGCAACGTGCAGCGGGTCGGCCGCATCGCTGGCCCGAGGATGACGCGGCCGCGCCGTCTGCCGCCCCACCACTTTGAGGCCGGCCTCCTTGATCAGCGCCTCAAGCTCTCCCGGCGAACGCAATTTGAGGTGCTCAGCCAAATCGGAAAGAATCAGCCACCCTTCACCGCCAGGTACGAGATGCCCGGCTAACCCCGCCAGGAAACCGCGCAGCATCGCGCTCTCCGGGTCATAGACTGCGCGCTCGAGCGGCGAACTGGGCTTGCCGGGAAGCCAGGGCGGGTTGCAGACGAAGAGAGCCGCACGCTCGTTCGGGAAAAGATCTCCCGCCTGCACCTCGACCTGCCCCCCTAAGCTCAATCGGTCGATATTATCCTGCGCACAGGCCAGCGCACGTACATCCTGGTCGATCGCCAGAACCCGCGGGACGCCCCGCTTGGCCAATAGCGCAGCCAGCACACCCGTCCCACAACCAATATCGACGGCCAGTCCGCTCGCTTCTAACGCGGCCGGCAGTGGGGCTTGGGCCACCAGATCGACATATTCGCCGCGCACCGGGGAAAACACGCCATAGTGGGGATGAATGCAGGCGCCCAGGGCAGGAATGTCTACGCCTTTCTTGCGCCACTCGTGCGCCCCGATCACCCCTTGGATCTCCCGTAACGAAACCACGTAAGGCGCATCGCTCGGACCATAGGCTTCTTCTGCCGCGATTGCCACATCCGGAGCCCGACGTAAAGGAATTCGGTGACCCGCCTCGCAGGGAATCAACAGCTGGCCGAGGATGCGTGCACGCTGGGCTTGGCGCATCCGGTACAGATTGAACGCCGCCGGAAAGGCCTCCTCATTTTTTACCGGCTTGGCATCGCACCGCCTAGCCAACGCTTGCAGGAGTTGGCGGGCATTCTGGAAGTCACCACGCCACAGCATCGCCGTGCCAGAACAGGCGAAGCGATACGCTGCATCGGCCTTGATGGAGGCATCGACCACCTCGACCCGCGCGGGGGGAGGCAGGCCGCTTTCCGACCGCCAGAGCGCCGATTGAAGCATGCCCGCTTCGTGCCAATGCACCAGTGCATGAGCCGGATTTCCCACCTTGCCGGACGCCGCATTCGGTTTCAAATTGTCATTCCTCCGTCACCACAGACTGGTCCGCAGCCAGTCATTTATTCATGTGCAAGACACCATGCACGCACGCCATGGTTTGATCCCTGCAGCCATCCTACCCTGTTTCCCCTGATCAAATGGCTTGATTTGTCCTGCAAGACAAAGTTCAACGTGCCTGGAAAAAACCGCGCACCAGAGCAATTTGCGCCGGATCGAGAAACATCGGGGCGTGGCCGACACCGGCAATCTCCACGACTCGTGCATGCGGACCGCAGGCGGCCATCTCGGCTGCCGATTCACGACTGAGGAGATCGGACAGTTCGCCACGCATCACCAGCGTCGGACAACGAATACGCCGATAATACGGCCAGAGGTCGAAATCGCTGGCCGCCGTCACGCGCCGAAAGGCCTCGGCGATGGCCGGGTCGTAATTGAATTCGAATCCACCCTCGCGCCGTGGGCGCAGGACAACCTGGGTGAGGTGCTGCCAATCGGCATCACTCAACGCACCAAACGGCGCACTGACCAAGCGCACGTAGCGCTCGGCTTCCTGAATATCTGAAAACACCCGCGTCTGCCCGACATAGCCCGCGATACGCTGCAAGGCAACGCGCTCGATGCGTGGACCGATATCGTTGAGCACAAGGCGCACGACCGGCGAATCCGGCAAACTGGCAAGCAGCATGCCCACCAGGCCGCCCAGCGACGTACCCAACCAATGCACATGCTGTACGCCAAGCTGCCTTAAAAGCTCGAGCATGTCGGCCACATAGGTTTCGAGACGGTAATAACTGGGATCAGACAACCAATCGCTGCTGCCACGCCCTGGAAGGTCAGGGCAAATCACGCGAAACTCGCCGCCCAAAGCGGCCCCAAGGGTATCGAAATCGAGTCCGTTGCGCGTCAACCCATGCACACACACCAGCACCGGCGGAGGGGATGAATCGCTCGCCGTTCGATCCCTCCACCCACCCCATTCGCGATAAGCAACCCGATGCGCGCCGACCGGCCCAGCACACAGGACGCTGCCATCAACATACGCTGTGTTCATACAGGCTTTCCTAAACCGTTCCTCGTCATGCACTGATTCTAGAAGAAGCGAAAGGCGCCGGCCACATCGCCGCAGCCACTCGCCGCGCCAGGCACTGTGCCCGTCTGTCATCCAGGAGAGAAGGAGCGCCGGCTCGCATGCCCCAGTAACACCCCCGTCACACTCGACAGGCAGGATGCGCAGCGCATCGCGCTTTACCCGACACCAACCCCAAGCTGCCTTGTTTTATCCAACCTGTCTGCGAAAGGACTCTGATGCCTATGTACCGCCCTCGTTTTCTATTGCATGCTGCGACCATCGCTTGTGCGCTGACTGCGGGTATTTCCCAGGCCCAGACCGCGTTTCCGGCCACGCTTGCCGGCCATGCCGTGCTCCCAGCCCAGAGCTTCATTGAAGCCCCTGCCGCGGTTCCTGCCGATCTGATCAATGCCGGCAAACATACTACCGGCCGCCGCATCGAGGCGCCGGGCAGCATCGAAGGACAATCCGCAGGCCGCCCGACCGGCGTCGCTTTGCCGTTCAAGGGACAACCCCTGCAAGGGCATTCCGGAATCAAGCGCATGCCCGACGGCACGTTCTGGCTGCTCACCGACAACGGCGCGGGCAGCAAGGCAAATTCACCCGATTTCATGCTCTACCTCAACCGTTATCAGGTCGACTTTGGCAAAGGTACGTTCAAGCGCCTGGAGACCGTTTTCCTGCATGACCCGGACAAAAAAATCCCGTTCCGCATCGTCCACGAAGGAAGCAAGAAGCGTTACCTGACCGGCGCCGACTTTGACCCAGAGAGTTTCCAGTTCGCCGGTGGCGCCCTGTGGATCGGCGACGAATTCGGCCCCTACCTGATTAAGACGGACCTCAAGGGCCGCGTCCAGGCGGTGTTCGAGACCCAGGTTGACGGCAAGACAGTTCGCTCCCCGGATCATCCCGCAATCACCACGCCCGCCACGCCCAACGCCCAGGTCAAGTTCGAGGTCCGGCGCTCCAAGGGCTTCGAGGGCATGGCGGCCTCGCCCGACGGCAGCAAACTCTATGCCCTGCTTGAGGGGGCTTTGTGGAATGACGCCAGCCAGGATTTCGAGAACCTCGACGGCAAACAATTCCTACGCATCCTCGAGTTCGACGTCGCGCGCGAGCAATGGACCGGGCGACACTGGAAGTACGTCCTTGAAGCCAGCCATCACGCCATCGGCGATTTCAATCTGATCGATGCCGAACACGGCCTGATCATCGAACGTGACAACGGCGAAGGCACCCCGGACAAGGCCTGCCCCGAGGGGCAGAAGCGCAGCGACTGCTTCCATGCCCGGCCTAAGTTCAAACGGGTCTACAAGATCGAGATGAGCGAGGCCAACGTCGGCGGCCCGGTACGCAAGATCGCTTACATCGACCTGCTTGCCATTCGCGACCCCCAAGCCCTGGCACGCAAACCGCTCACCCAGGGAGTGCTGGCCTTCCCGTTCTTTACGATCGAGAACGTCGACCGGGTCGACGCTCGCCATATCGTGGTCGGCAATGACAACAACCTGCCTTTCTCCAGCAGCCGCGATCCCAACCGGGCGGACGACAACGAACTCATCCTTCTGGAAGTCGGCGATTTCCTGCAAGCACGCTGACCCGCCGCAAGCAATCAGCGCCCGTGCCAGTAACGCGGGCGCTGCTGACGCTGGGCAAGGACATCGGCCTGCCCCCCCAGACGGATGGTCAGAGCACCATCACGGTCTGTTCGCCAAATAGTGCTGGGCGCATAGCGCTCGAGTACTTCCGGCCGCGGATGCCCGAACGCATTGCGATACCCGGCCGAAATCAAGGCATGTTCGGCTGCCACCGCCGTCACGAATTCCGCACTCGAGGATCCTGCGCCACCGTGATGCGGCACCACCAGGGCATCGGCACGCAGTATTTCCGGCCGATCGGCATGGCGGCGCAACAGGGCCCGTTCGGCACGCCCCTCGATATCGCCCGTGAGCAACAGGCGTGCGCCTTGCGCACTCTCGATACGCAACACACAACTGAGCGCGTTGGTCGAACGCCCGCGCCCATTGATTTCCTCCTTATCGGGATGCAGCACCGAAAACCGGACACCATCCCAGGACCAGGCCTCACCAGCCAGACACGGCGCATACCCGGGTTCGCGCATCGAAGAACGCGCACTCAGGATGTCTAGGGCAGCACGCACGGTGTCGGCGCCCCCCGCGTGGTCCTTGTCGCGATGCGAAATCATCAGCATATCGAGTTGCGTGACCACCAATGCCTTGAGATGCGGCAGAACGACACGGTCCCCGGCATTGGCCTGGGCACTGTAAAGCGGGCCGGCATCGTACAGGAGATTGTGCCTTGCGGTCCGGACGAACACAGCCAGGCCTTGCCCGACATCGAGCACGTCGACCCACGCCTCGCCAGAGACCGGACGGGCAGGCTCATAAGCGAGCGCCGGCAAAAGCAGAACGACGCCAACCACTCGTCCGGGGAAGCCGCGCGGCAGGAGCAGCCAGGCCACGCCCAGCATGGCCAGTGCCAGCGCCCAGAACGGCGGTGCCGCCTGCTGCCAGACCGGCCAGTCTGCCAAGGCAAGCAACACCTGCATCAATCCCGCCAGCACGGCATGCGCCAGATGCAGCAACGGCGCCCAGGGAACAACTGCAAACAGGAGCGCCAGCGGGGTAACGATCAGGCTGACGACCGGAATGGCGACTGCGTTGGCCAAGGGCGAAACCAGGGAGCATTGCTGAAAGAAAAAGAGCAACAGCGGCAGACTACCCAACGTCACCGCCCACTGGGCAAGCCCCCACTCTGCACTGGCCCGCCGGAAGGACAGCCAACGGCTGGTCTGGGGAGCGGAGTCTGATCCACGGCGGCCTGTCCCCGCATACAACAGGACAGCCACCGCACCGAAGGATAACCAGAAACCTGTCGCCAGCACGGCCCAGGGGTCAATCAGCAAAACCACGAACAGGGCCAGCAGCAAGGTTCGCGACACCCCGTAATTCCTTCCCGACAATACCGTCCAGAGCAGGACACCGAGCATGTACAGCGTGCGCTGCGCCGGCACTTCAAACCCGGCAATCAAGGTATAGGCCAATGCACCGAGCCAACCGGCAAGCAAAGCCGCACGCTGAGCCGGCACGGCTAGCATCAGGCGAGGACTGCACCGCCACAGCGCATTCACCACCGCGGCGATCAGCGCGGCCAGCATGGTCACATGCAATCCCGAGATTGAAACTAGGTGAGTGACGCCTGTCCGGTTGAATATCTGCCACTGATCCACCGGAATCGCTCGCTGATCGCCAATGGCCAACGCAATCAGAACGCCGAGATAAGGGCTATTGGGCAAGGTAGAAAGGAATCTCTCGCGCAGAGAGTCTCGCAAACGTTCGACCACATAGCCAGGACGCCAAACAAAGGCATCGAGCCGCTGCGCTTCGGATCGCGCTCGCACGGTACCGGTAGCTCGCACACCGCGTTCAAGCAGCCAGGCTTCGTAGTCAAAACCATGGGGATTGGCACTGCCATGCGGCCGCTTGAGCCGTAGCGTAAACTGCCAGCGCTCTCCCGGGCGCAGCGCACGTGCTGCAGGTGATGCGCCCTCCTCGTCGATGTCACGCGCGTCGAGTTCATCCCAACCGTGATACCAGGAGAGCAGGATGCGTCCTAGCACTTGAGCCCCGGGAGTCAGTACGGCTTCGACATCAAAATCGAAGCGTTCTCCCCGCTCGAAGCGCTGAGGCAATCCGGCCACCACCCCCCGGACCACGATGTCCCGCCTCTCCCAGGCCTCGGGCAACTGTTCAGCGAGGCGCAGGTGCGCTCGCAAGCCTGCCCAGGCAAACCCCAGGCAAGCCGCCAGGACGATCAAGAGAACGCTCCGCCACCCAACGACCAACGCCCCACGCGCAGCCCCCCAGAACAACCCACCCAGCGCGCCGAGCAAAATGGTCGCCAACAGCGGCCAGGGGGCCAGCTCAGCCTGAAACTGCAGAGCAGCCACGCCGAGCGCAAACGAGAAGATCAGTCGACGCATGGTCGCTCAGTGAGTCAGATCAGGCGGAACGGCAGACACAACATGCGGGCACTCCCATCAGGCGGTTGGCATCGGGGCTCGGCCATCCTACGCTGGCTCGCCCCACCGCTTCAACGCCCTTATGGTACCCGCTCCGTAATACCCGCAACTGCAAGCAGGTTTTACGGATACGCAAACCATCGAAAAACGGGCAAAGTAGGATCGAGTTTCCGGTTCGGCACGTTGGGGTGGTCGACGTCATCAAACCGTAACCTGCCGACACCAGACTGGGCTCACCGTTTAACCAGCCAGGAGAATGAACATGACTGCGCGCCGCATCCCGACCTACTCCGAAATCGCATCGTTCCGTGAAGGACTGATCAAGTCCCGGAAAACGCTCGACAAGGATGAAATCGAGAGACAGCGCAACCAGCTCGTCCGCATGGAGTTTGCTTGCCTGCGGGCCATCGCCTCCCTCGCTCGTTGCTCCGACCAGGAATTGATGGAACGCGCACGCTCTCGCGCCCAACTTGAACACATCCAGTACAAGCCGAAACACCGGGCCATTGCTGAGCTGGAAGCAGCCTGAGACAGAGCCTGAGACAGCTTACCGAACCCCCAGCAGCAAAACAAACGGCCCGCGGAACTCACCCCGCGGGCCGTTTTATTTCCTTTCGACCTCAGGCTTCCAGTGCCGCGAGGCGCTTCGCAAGCAGTTCTTCCAGGGTTTCGAGCGCCTTGGTAAACCCGGCGATCCCTTCGTCGAGTTTCTCCGTTGCCATGCGGTCGGCCGCATGCATGCGCGCAAATGCTGCCTGATCCATGGGGATACGCTCGATCGTCTGATCGGCATACACGGCCGCATCCAGTTTGCGCGGCAGTTCGCCCGACGTTGCCTGCAACTCGGCGAGCAGCGACGGCGCGATGGTCAGTAGGTCGCATCCGGCCAGTTCGGTGATTTCACCGACATTGCGGAAGCTGGCGCCCATGACTTCGGTGGCATAACCGAATTTCTTGTAATACGCGTAGATCTGGGTCACCGAGAGGACACCAGGATCTTCGGCCGGCGCATAATCGGCACGACCGGTTTCCTTCTTGTACCAATCCAGGATACGTCCCACGAAGGGCGAAATCAGCGTCACGCCAGCCTCGGCACAGGCAACGGCCTGATGCATCCCGAAAAGCAGCGTCAGGTTGCAGTGGATCCCCTCGCGCTCAAGTTCGGCCGCCGCCTGGATCCCCTCCCAGGTGGAGGCAATCTTGATCAGGATGCGCTCGCGCGACACCCCATTAGCCTCGTATTGGGCGATCAGTTCGCGCCCCTTGGCCACCGTCGCGGCGGTGTCGTACGAAAGACGAGCGTCGACCTCGGTCGACACGCGCCCCGGAATGATCTGCAGAATTTTCAGGCCGAAAGACACGGCCAGACGGTCGAAAGCCAGCCCGACGACTTTCGCGGCTGGTGCATCACCGCCTGCGTCCTTACGGGCAGCCCTTAGGGTGGCGTCGACGATTTCCTGATATTGCGGCATCTGGGCAGCGGCGGTGATCAGCGACGGATTGGTTGTCGCATCGCGCGGGGTAAATGCCTCGATGGCCTGGATATCGCCGGTATCGGCAACCACAACCGTCATTTCGCGCAATTGTTCGAGTAAGGATTTGGGCATGGCAGATCGTCCTGTATTGTTGAATTTTGCATTCTGCATTCAGATTTGCCCTATTTTAACAAAGGCCACGCCAGGATGCGACCCCACCCCGATCACGCACACAACACGTGAAAACAGTCGGCCATGCATTGCCTGCGCTAGGAAGGGAGGTGTATCCTCATGCCGTTGGCTTTCCCGCGACCCGCGCCGCCGAAAGCAACCGTTCGTGAAAATCACATACAAATGCCGGGAGAGGAAACGCCATGCGCTTGAAAACCCGTGTCCTAATCATCGTCCTTGCTTCGCTGTTCGGTCTCGTCGTGATGGGCTTTTTCGGCCTGATCACCACCAAGAAGGCCATGATGGCCGAACGGCAAGCCCAGATCACCCTGCTCCTCGACTTTGCCGACGCTCAGCTGCGTTACTACCACAGCCAGGAAATCGCCGGCCGCTATACGCGAGAGGAAGCACAGGCAAGGGCCCGCGAGGCACTCAGCGCCCAACGCAAAGGCAGCGATTACTTCATCGTACGCTCGATCGCCGACAACGTCCTGCTGGTCCACGCCACCGCCGAGCGCGTCGGCAAGGTCGACCCCGGTGGCAAGGCGCTCGACGGCCGTCCCGTCATGGAAGCGTACATGGAGGCCATCGCCAAGAGCGGCACGGGCCAGGGCTTCGTCGAACTGGCTGCCGTTCGTCCGAACTCGGGCGACAAGACTCTGTACAAGAAACTGTCCGGCGCCGACAAATTCGACCCTTGGAACTGGATGGTCGTGATCGGTTTCTTCGTCGACGACATTGAAACGCGCTTCTGGCAACAGGCAGGTCTGTTCCTGGGGGTGGGTGGCGTGCTGCTGGCGCTGCTCTCGACGCTGATCTTCCGCATGCGCGGCGTCATCCTCGGCCAGCTCGGCGGAGAGCCGCAAGATGCACAGGAAAGCATGAAGAAAATCGCCAATGGCGATCTCGGGATCGATATCGAACTCGCCAAGAACGACGACACCAGCCTGATGGCTTCGCTCAAGCTGATGCAGATGAAGCTCAAGAACATGACGGGGTCGATCCAGGAGAATGCCAGCACGCTCGCCGATCAGGTTAAAGTCTTTGACGATACAGCACGTAGTTATGCTGAAACGAAGTCTGAAGAGGAATTTGCGAGCCTGATGCGGACCGTGAAAAAACTCGGCAAGACGGCTGACATCCTTGGCAAATCGGTCAGTCGCTTCAAGCTCTGAACCCTTCCCGCGTTTGCCCCATCGAAATGCAACGGAGGTGATGAGTGGACCCCAACAGTAGCCTGGCTCTGACCGACAAGGGAGTTGATGAGCTCAAGCACCGCACCTGCAAGCTGAGCATACGCAAGCGCAGCGTCCTGCTGCTTCTCGAAAAGCCGCACACCATCGAGGAGCTGCTTGGGCGCAGCGTATTGCAACCCGACGAATTCAAGCTCGAGATTGAAAGCCTGATGCGCGAGGGCTTCGTGCGCATGGGCGGCGCCAACGTCGCCCCGCCCACGGTGCCGGCGGCAAACGCCACGCCACCGGCAAAGCCTGCACCGCCGCAATACAGCAACGACCCATTTGCCGCACTCGCCACCATGCTGCCGAGCAGCACACCAGCAACCGCTGCCCAAACGACCGCACCGCTGTCGATTGCAGGCACCCTGCAATTGCATGAGGACATCGTTCTGTCCGAGGCCAAGTATCTTTTGGTCGACTTCAGCGTCGACAGTTTTGGTACCCGCTCACAGGTTTTCGCCGATGAAATCGGAGCCTGCCGCAGCGTCGAAGCGCTGACGACCTGCCTGCACAAGGTTCACACCGAAACGCAGAATCGTTGCCCGGAGCGCCTACCGGCACTGACTGCCGTCGTCAAAGCCATCAACGACACCGCATAACACGCGGCGCCCAAGCGTCCGACAAAAAAACCGGCCTGCGCGCCGGTTTTTTTAGGCCGCCATCCCCAAACAAGCTCAAGCGCGGAGAAAAGCCCCATCGCACAAGGTCATGGTTCGGTCGGCGCGCGCCGCCAGCCCGTGATCGTGGGTAACAATGACAAAGCTCGTCCGCCGCGCCCGGTTTAGGGCCAGCATCAGCTCAAAAATACTCTCGGCGGTCTGCCGGTCGAGATTGCCGGTCGGCTCGTCGGCCAGCACGCAGGCGGGTTCGGTGACCAGCGCCCGGGCGATCGCCGCGCGCTGGCGTTCGCCGCCGGACAGTTCCGACGGTGTGTGGTCCAGCCGATGCCCAAGGCCGACCTCGCCGAGCATGGCCCGCGCCTTATCCTCGGCCTCAGTACGCGGCATGCGGCGAATCAACAGCGGCATGGCCACGTTTTCCAGTGCCGTAAACTCGGGTAACAAATGGTGGAACTGGTAGACGAAGCCGAGATGCCGGTTGCGCAACACGCCGCGATCGGCATCGCTGATGGTGGAGAGGTCGCGCCCCATTAGCTCGACTTTGCCTGCACTGGGCGCATCGAGCCCACCAAGGAGATGCAGCAGCGTGCTCTTGCCCGACCCCGATGCACCGACAATGGCCACCCGCTCGCCTGCCCGCACGGCAAGGTCAACGCCGAGCAGCACCGGCACCTCGGCGGCCTCGCCGCTGCCCTGGCGATAGATTTTCTGCAAGCCCTGACAGGCCAGCACACACTCCCCCAGATCCATCGTTTCACTCATAGCGCAGGGCCTCCGCCGGATTGACGCGCGAGGCACGCCAGCTTGGGTAGATCGTCGCCACCAGCGAGAGGACGAAGGAGAGCACGGTGATCGTACTCACATCCGACCATTGCAGCTCCGAAGGCAGGCTGGAAATGTAATAGACCTCCTTGGCCAGGATCTGCGTCCCGAGAAGGCGTTCTATGAAGGGCACGACGACATCAATGTTGTATGCCAGAGCAACGCCGCCAAGGACGCCGAGCGCGAGGCCAACGACGCCGATCAACGCCCCCTGCACCATGAACACCGCCATGATGCTGCGCGGGCTGGCCCCCAGCGTGCGCAGGATGGCGATGTCGGCCTGCTTGTCGGTGACCGCCATGACCAGCGTCGAGACGATGTTGAAGGCGGCGACGGCGACGATCAGCGAGAGGATGATGAACATCATGTTCTTCTCGATCTGCACCGCGCGGAAGAAATTGGCGTGGCTGCGCGTCCAATCGCTGATATAGGCCGGCACGTCAAGAATCATCGCCAGCCGGCGCGCCATCTGCGGCGCCTTGAACAGGTCGTCGACCTTCAGCCGCACGCCTGAAACGCGATCCTCCATGCGATACAGGCGTTGCGCGTCCTCCATGCGGATCAAGGCCAGACCGCTGTCGTACTCGAACATGCCAACCTCGAAGATGCCCGAGACGGTGAAGGTCTTCATGCGCGGCACGACGCCCGCCGGCGTCACCACGCCCTGCGGGGCGATCAGCGTCACCTTGTCGCCGACGAAGACACCGAGCAGGCGCGCCAGGTCGCTGCCCAGAACGACGTTGAAGCTGTCCGGTTGCAGTGAATCGAACTGACCTTCCTTCATATGCCCACGGAAAGCCGCAACGGTTTCTTCGTAGTCCGGCAGGATGCCGCGCACCATCGCGCCACGCACCGACTGCCCATGCGACAGCATGCCCTGGGCCTGCACGAAGGGCGCGGCGGCTAGGACACCAGGCTGCCGGCCGGCCTGGGCGGCCACCGTTTCCCAGCCGCTCATTTCGCCGTTGGCCCCACTGATCTGGATGTGGGAAACAACGCCGAGAATGCGCGACCTGAGTTCGGTCTGAAAGCCATTCATTACCGAGAGCACGACGATCAAGGCGGCAACGCCGAGCCCGATGCCCAGCATCGAGATCAGAGAGATGAAAGAAATAAAGTGATTTCGCCGCTTGGCACGCGTGTAGCGCAGACCGATCAGCAGTTCGTAGGGCAAGGCCATCGGGGATGGGGTCTCTTATCGTATGTCTTTGGTACCAGCCGGAGATGCCGGCCCGGAAAAAACGCTATGGTACACTCAATCGCCCTGTCACCGGCGCGCAGCGGATTTAACGCAACCACGGATACCTATACCCGCCCACCCCCGAAGGGGAACGCGCGCCACCCAGTGCCACTCAGATACCCGACCCTCCAGAAGCCCTGCCAGCTGACGCCTTTAACTCCGCATGCCGCTCACCCTCGTCATCCCCGAACTTCTTTGGCCCGAACCCGAAGACCGTGACACCCAGGACGCCCTCATCTGTCCTGCGTTGACGACTCTGCTTGCCCGCGCAACCTGCCGCCATCGGCCTGCGGTTTCTTACGAAGCCGCGCTCTGCGATGCCGCAGGGCTCGCCGATGGTGCCCCCTATGCCGCCCTGCGCCGGATGGGCGAGGCCGACGCCCAACGCGGAGCGCACAACGGGCAAGCCCAACTGTGCATCGACCCCGTCCACCTGCGCTTCCTGCAGGAACGCCTAGTGCTGGCCGACCCATCGCAGCTGGCGCTGAGCGACGAGGAAACCCGTTCGATCATAGACGACTTTAACCGCAATCTGGCAACCTTCGGCCGCTTTCATTCTGGCACCGCGGGCCGGTGGTACCTTGAGCCGAACGATCCTGCGCTCGCCACCGAACACCATCTGCCACCGCTTTCGGCAGTCGCCGGACGCAGTGTTGAACGCCTGCTCCCCTCCACCAGCGAAGCACGCAACCAGCGTCGCCTGCACAACGAAGCCCAGATGCTGTTGCACGCACACCCCGTCAACCGCGCCCGTGAAGACACCGGGAAGATGACGATCAACGCGCTCTGGCTCTGGGGAGGAGGTACACTCCCGGCCCCCAGGGATGAAGCACCGGCGCTGGAATTACCCTTTGACAGCGTCTGGAGCACCGACCCGCTGGCCCGCGGGCTGGCGCGAGCTGCAGGGGTGCCGACCGCCCCGCAACCTGCCGACGCCACTACCTGGCTTACCAACACGGCCCCGGACGCTCATTCCCTGGTCGTCCTCGACGAACTCGCTTCCGCCGTGCACTATGAAAGCGGCGAGGCCTATCGTGCGGCGCTTTCGCGTCTCGACACCGACTGGTTCGCACCACTCCTTGCCGCCCTGCGCCGTGGCACCTTGCATGGCGAACTCACCCTGATCGCCCCGACCGTCTATGGCCTGATCGAGTGGCGCCTCGGCCGACTCGCCAGCTGGGCCTTCTGGCGCCGTGCCAAGCCGCTTGCCAACCTGGCGCGCGAGTTTGCCGCCCACCACGATACTCCACCGAAAACGCCATGACCCAACTCCAAGCCCGCCGCGTCCCGCCTCGACTGCAATGGCAGCTCGAACAACAGGGTGTACATCCGCTGCTCGCCCGTCTCTACGCCGCACGCGGAATCACCACGAAAAGCGAGCTCGATTACGAACTCAAGGGCCTCCTGCCACCCAGCCAGCTCACCCACGCCGACGCCGCCGCCAGCCTGCTCGCGGATGCACTGGAAGCCGAAGCGCGCATCCTGATCGTCGCCGATTACGACTGCGACGGCGCCACCGCCTGCGCCGTCGGCATCCGTGCCTTGCGCCAGCTGGCGGCCAGCCCCGAGAGCGACCCGGCCGAAATCGCCGAACGCATCGGTTACCTGGTTCCTAACCGATTCACCTATGGTTACGGACTGACCCCGGCCATCGTCGACCTTGCCGCCGAGCGCAATCCTGATCTCATCGTCACCGTCGATAACGGCATCGCCAGCATCGACGGCGTCGCACGCGCCACCGAGCGCGGCATCGCCACGCTGATCACCGACCACCATCTGCCCGGCGAAACGCTCCCCGAGGCCGAATGCATCGTCAACCCCAACCAGCCCGGCTGCTCTTTTCCGAGCAAGCATCTCGCCGGCGTCGGGGTCATGTTCTACGTCATGCTCGCCCTGCGTGCCGAGCTGCGCGCGCGCGGCTGGTTTGCCGAAGACAGCGGGCGGCGCGAACCCAACCTGGCCAATCTGCTCGACCTCGTTGCTCTCGGCACCATCGCCGACGTCGTGCGCCTCGACCACAACAACCGCATTCTGGTCAGCCAAGGCTTGAAGCGCATGCGTGCCGGGCAGATTTCACCTGGGGTGCGCGCCCTGTTTCGCGCCGCCGGGCGCGACCCGGCCAAAGCGGTAAGCCTGGACCTCGGGTTCATCGTCGGCCCACGGCTCAATGCCGCTGGCCGCCTCGCCGACATGGCGCTCGGCATCGAGTGCCTGCTCGCCGACGACGAGGGCCGCGCCCTGGCCATTGCGCAGCAACTCGACGCACTGAACCGAGAACGCAAGGAAATCGAAAACGGCATGCAGGACAGCGCGCTCGCCACGCTAGAGACAATCGACGTCGACGAACGGCCGGGCATGGCCCTCTTCCACCCCGCGTGGCATCAGGGGGTAATCGGCATCCTCGCCTCGCGCCTGAAAGACAGGCTGCACCGCCCTGTGTTCGCCTTCGCCCCCGGCGACAATGACGAACTCAAGGGCTCGGGGCGCTCGATCCCCGGCCTGCACCTGCGCGATGCGCTGGATCTGATCTCCAAGCGCGCCCCTGGCCTGCTTGTGCGTTTCGGGGGGCATTCAATGGCCGCAGGCGCGACCCTGCGTGCCGGCGACTTCGAGCGCTTCGCTGAACTTTTCGCCGAAGTCGCGGGTGAACTGCTCGCCCCCGGGGACCTGACCCGTACACTGGAGACCGACGGCGGCCTCGAATCGGGTTACGTTTCGATCGACACCGTGCGCCTGTTGGAAAACGAAATCTGGGGACAGGGCTTCCCGCCGCCGATTTTCGAGGACGAATTCGTCGTCGAGAACCAGCGCATTCTCAAGGAAAAACACCTCAAGCTGCGCCTGCGCCGCGGCGAACAGCGCCTTGATGCGATCTGGTTCAACTTCAGTGCGACGCCAGGCGACACCGTACGTGCGGCCTACCGACTGGCGATCAACGATTACAACGGCGTGCAGACACCGCAACTGATGATCGAACACCTCGAGTAGCAACTCGCTTGGCCTTGGCCAAGATATTCATGCAGCGTATGATGTCGGCAACTGATTGCTCCGGACCTGCGCACATGAACCGCTTCGTTCGCTGCCTCGCAATACTCATTGCTTATGCCGGGCAGGCCGTAGCAGACGCCACCCCATTGGCGCTCAGGACCGAATATCAGGATACCGCCCCAAAATTCATCCGGAGCGCAGCGGGAGAATTCAGCGGCCTGTGCGTCGAACTCCTTGCCCTGATTGGTCGCCAAGCTCGAATCGATTTCCCTCAACCAGGGCATTTCGTTCCACGCAAACGCATCCAGGCAAATCTTGAGCAGGGGCAAACCGAGGTGTATTGCGGAGTCAAACAAACGGCCAGCCGCCAGTCAAAATTGCTTTTTTCTGACCCACTGTATTCCGTCGCCTACATGGTGCTTGGTCGCCGCGATGAAACAAGCCGCGTCGCTTCGATCAAGCAGTTGGCCGAAATGGCTGATGAGCAACCTGTCCTGTCCATCTTCGGCAGCGGGAACGCCGCCGACCTCAAAAGACGCCTGCGCTTTCTCGACGATACCGCGCACGACCTCCGGACGAATGTGAGAAAACTCGTCGCAGGGCGTGGCCGATTCCTGATTTACTATGATCTGGCACTACGCTACGAACTCGATCATCCGGATAACCACGATTTACGCAACACAATCCAGATCGTCGGGCAGGGAATTGAGCCCTATAACCATTACCTGGC
Source organism: uncultured Propionivibrio sp. (assembly GCA_964531885.1). Lineage (GTDB taxonomy): Bacteria > Pseudomonadota > Gammaproteobacteria > Burkholderiales > Rhodocyclaceae > Propionivibrio. Next base: position 1,192 of record CAZHFS010000019.1, on the reverse strand, counting down.
TTTCTCGCGCAAACTTGCCCCCGAACTGATCGAGCGCATTAATCTCGCCATCCGAGACCTTAGGCGCATCGAGGAGTGGCAATCGATCCTGACCCGCTACCGGGCAAGCCCTGCGCTGCTTTAGTCAGGCTGCCCGGCGTGCGCTGCAGAAGAAACACCGTTCAGTGAGTGTGCCCGCCACACCCTCCCCCGCAACCTGCACCGCCTGCTTTGCGGGGCGCAGCCACCGGTTCGGCATCCTGATCGGGAGCAGGCATTTCACCGGCCAGATAGGCAGCAACGGCCGCATCGAGATCACTCAGCTCGCTAACCCGCGGCATGATTCCTCGGGCCCGCAGGCGTGCCTGCAAGCCACTGCCCATGCTCCCGGCAATCAACACATCCACATCATCGAGCGGATGCGCGGCACTGTCCGGGGTTGCATGCCACGACTGCTCAAGCGGCAGTTCGAGCAAGTCGCGCCCCTGTACGATGCCATCGCGCACGGTATAGATCCAGAACTTGCGGCATTTCCCGGCATGCGCGGTCAGCGTCTTTCGGTTCTGGCTGCACAGCGCAATGCGTAAATCTTGTCGGGCCGCCTCCTCTGAGGTGTCGGCATCTGCACTACCACCGTGGCTGCCACACCCGCCAGACTTTCCACAACCGCCGCCGCAGCCGCTCGACTCAGGCTCACTCTCGGCAGCAATCAGCTCGCCTCGCAGGTACTGATCCAGCGCCGCCCGGAAAGTATCCGCGTCAGTGCCATACACCGGGATTTGGCGCTCTTGCAATTGCCGCAAGGTCTTGCGGTCAAGGCTTGTACACAACACCGCATCGATACGAAAGCCGCCCTCCTCCTCGGCCAGCCGGGTGAGATCCAGCGTACGCCCGCAGTCGGTCTCGGTGTCGTAGAGATAAAGGTAACGGGCACGCGGAAAATACGGTTCGAGATGAGCATCTTTCGCCCCGTCAGGCATTGGCGCTCGTAGAGGAATACACAGTTTCATAACGGCCTTTGGCAATCAAACGCTCCCTCATAAGGAAATGAATGAGGGCAAAAAGACCGGATTATAAAACCCTTACTGGCTCACACCGATAACAGGAAGAACCTACACCGGTCCGGGGCACATGCCCCGGATCAGCCTGGCCTGTCCATCTCAGAGCCTGAACCTGGCGGCGGCGGTGTTGAGTTCGCGGGCCAGGGCATCGA